>JADLFC010000170.1 GCA_020845775.1 Deltaproteobacteria bacterium | reverse complement strand
GTTGGGCCAAACACAAGACTGCATGGACCATGGTTGCTATAGTATTTCTTCTAATTCGGGAACCGTATGAGGTTTTTGGCATTTTAGTGGATTTCCATTTTTCTGGAATGGTCTTTTTGTGGATTGCGCTTTTCTTTTCATTGTTTACTGGCCTTGCCTATGCAAGAGATTTGCGTAGCATGTGGGAGTAAGCGTTATGTGGAACCCAGGCTCGCGTCGCCTACGGAAAACGCTTTTTTTGGGGCATAGATTAAAAATATCGTCGCAGACTAATTTCAAAGGTATTCTCGTCATTTGTCGAGTCCCAAAGTTTCTTATATTCGAAATTCACGCTAACTGTTTGATTTAAAAAAATAGATTGAGATATCTCCGACTGGGTGTAGCATGATGAGCTTTGGCTTTGGTTGCAAATCAACTTAAATGATCCAACGCCCTTCATGTCTAATAGTTCGTTAATAACAAAACCCACCTCTGGATAACCATATGGATAAAGTGCTTCATTGCCATATCCAAAACCTAAGTTAGCAAGTGAATAAACTAACAAATCGTCATGAAGCAGTTTGCTTAGGCCAAGCCCAGCAAGAACGTCTCCCGCGAGAAACGAATCGAGATGTCTGTCGTAGTGTCTCTTCACGCCAATTTGCAGTTTTCCGGAAAGGCTGTCAGCAAAGGGAGCCGAAGGCACAAGAGATATCGACGAAAAGAGTTTAAGTTCATCTAGGATTATAGATCCGGTGTCAATGTTTACCAAAGCGCTAATATCTCCTAGCTCTAGTTCAGTTTCACTAAAACTCTGGCGGTTGTCGTCAGTAAGCTTGTGCGAGGCCGGTAGGAAATTTAGTTTTAAATACGACTCGTCTTCTCTCCACAAATACCCAAAACTTATTTGAGAGTCGTTCGGTCGGAAAAGGGGATTTTTGAATTTGCTAGCGTCTATAAGATTCGGTTCCGATTCAGCATGGTCGTCATTAAAGACCTGTTCCAGGCGATTAAAATCGTCTAATGAAATTTGTTCATGCTGTTGCAAGTGATTTATAATCGTGCTTCCCAGCTCGCGCTGCAAAAAGTTCGTTGTCGCATTCTCGCTCAATAATAACACCCTAGGATCTTTTCGTTCTATGGCATTGTAGATCGACGCGGTAGCCGTTGAATCCAATTCGCCTGCAAGCATGCGCATTTTCCATATATTGGATGGATACAAGACTGTTCCCGCAATCAACCCATGCTTGTCAGCCTGTTTTGCTACGTCCAGCGCGGTGACCCACAAATAAGTCTGATCTAAAAAAACAGGTTCGGCTAGCGAAAGAATGAAATAAACAACAGTTGCACAATTGTATCCTGCAAAGAGATATTTTGATTTGACGTCCTTAAGCTCCCAGATATGATAGCGAATTAGTTTTCTTGCTTCGCCTGAGAGGTTTAAGGAATATTCCCAAACATTTTGATTTTCGATGTCTCGATACTTCCGAATCTGTTCGTCATACGGCATGAGGGCAAAAAAGCTGGGCATCCCGAGTACGAAGCTTTTAGCGATAAGCATGGGAATGTTAGCGGTATCGATGCGCGTAAAATACGAAACTGCATGCTCGACAGAGGCGCCATCTTTATCTATCGCTGCGAGTTTTAAGAACAAGTGCCCCATCATGCTAGCCGGCTTGGTGACGTTTTCGGAAGCATAGGCCAAGCCAATAGTGTCGGCTGGAGCTCTTGTTAAATACTCCTCAAATGCCTTGCAGTGCGCAGTGGGCAAGGTAATATTTTCCTTTGCAAGTTCCCGCTGGAGAAAATAGTAGCGGGCGGGAAATCTGCAGATCGCGTTTTCGTTCTCTTCGCTTATGTTTTCAAAGATTTCTGAAAGCGACGCCTCAAGTTCAGCCTCTAACGAGCAACCCTTGCGATTCAATAGGAAACTGGGATCGTTTACGTAGCAGGTGTTGTTTTTGTAGTGTAAGAGAGATCTCCATGTAGGAGATAGGTGAAGCTTTTTCTGTTTTGCAATGATAATTGCTTTTTCTAGAGAGTTCGTGGATGCCGCATGTGCGCTTGTTAGACATGTTGCAAGAATGGTTAGGACGCAAACTAAAGTAGCCACAAGGGCTACTTTAGTTTGATTGAAGTGCATTTAAGGCCTTAATTTTGACAGGTGATTGTTACGGTGTCTTGGTATTTCCACATAGATTCCGTTGCGTAGTCAGTGGTCGAACCAAACACTCCACCAATGAATATGTTAATAAAGAAAATAGGATCGACAGTTTTTGGAGCTAACGTAGTCTCGTTGCATCTAGGATCTCTTGTGGAAATAATCTTATCGCTATTTTTGCGATGCACTTCTACAATCCCTGGCGCGTCGAAAGGTATTCCGTCTATGGCTGCTTTTATCTTTTTGCCCGACGACGTAACAACGTTAATCTTCTGTGTTTTGCCGCTAATAATAGTAGCACAACCCGAAATTGACGCTATGGTTGCTGCCAAAAACACCAAAGTAAATACCTTTTTCATAGAAAATCTCCAAATTAATATGCGTGTAAGAAAGTTCCGTTGTAAAGCGGAAGAAACGATGCGTTTTATACCGTTTTCAGGAAGTAAGTAAAATATTTAACCTACTTTATTAAAACGGTATATGTTGCTTAGCCCTCTTAGAAGTAGCGTGGATGTTGTTAGAAAGCTACTGAAATGCCGATAGTTTTCTGAGAAGGCAACCTTTTTGTGTTCCCTAGGCTCTTAAAAAGATGCAGTATGATAAGTTTAATTGTATCTATGGCCATATTTAGGGAGTTTTTCGATGGAAAGTGGGTTTAAGCGTTATTTCGCTGTTTTAATCTTTCTTG
>JADLFC010000169.1 GCA_020845775.1 Deltaproteobacteria bacterium | reverse complement strand
TTTTGCTTGCCCCTTTACGAGAGTCGACTAATATTGGCTCTTTAGCAAGAGTAGAAATTGTAGGTTCTCTATAAATCACTTTTTACCTAATCTACACTTAAGAAAGTAGGTAATCGCGGACAGTCGTTAGATAAAATATTCTCGCGAGAAGAGTAGAGATCGAGGTTACTTAGGATTTTGGAACTATCATGGTTGGTGGCTGCATACATAACTGAGCATAAGGCAGCATTTCTTCAGCTAACTCTTGGAGTTTAGGATTCGCCTTTTCGCCGACTATACTTAGGCATTGCATGAAATCATCCCAAGCCTGTCGGTAATTCTTGAGTCCTAGGCAAGCAACTCCGCGGTTATAGAAAGTTTCCGGGTCGTCTTTTTTTATTCCTAGGGCAGCGTTAAAATCTTTCACTGCGTCATAATATTTTTCTTGCGCCGAAAGGACGACGCCACGGCAGTTTAATATATCGTAGCGAGAAGGGTCGATCTCCAAAGCCACGTTAAAATCTGCTAAGGCGCCATCAAGCTTATTAAGGCAGTGTTTAGCGAGACCTCGATGCTTGTAGGCATCAACATAGCTAGGGTTTATTCTTACTGCTTTTGCGTACCGCTGTATCGCAGCAACCAAATCTCCATCCTCTCGCGCTGCGTTTGCATATGCGAAATGGCTATTGGCTAAAATCTGCTTGCCATCATATATGGGCTTGGGCTCCCAGGCGTCTGGTAGGTGGTACTTTTCCCTGTAATACGCGTTATCCTTAATATTGATATTGCCAAAATCAAGGTTCGAACCCTGAGCGTGAACAAAGGCATGCCCGGGTATATTGACTATTCCGACGTCGCTCCAACCCTGTCGCTTTGCCAGTTCGAGTATTAGAAAACTAGCGCCGGCGCCGTCAAGTGTCTTATAGTTTGGGCTATCTGGCAAAAAGCTGCTATTTAAATGACAACCCTTTAAACCATCGCTGTCGTAAAACGTGAAGTTTTCATTTCTCAACGTTTGGTATGCAAGTTTAATTTTTTCCGGCAGAGATAAATACGAATTTTCGCTTACTTTAGCAGAAAGCTTTGATAGAAGATTTTCTACATTAGTGCTTACAGTTCTGAGCTCATGAGGTTCATACATTCTTCTCTCGACCCTCAGAGCCTTTTTTATGTCGAAATCGTTACGGGTCTCGACCGCAGGAAGGGAATCGGTATCTACCATAGGCACATTGAGGCTAAGGCCAGCGAAACGACTTGATACATTTAAGTCAAAACCCACTACTTTCGTTAGGGCTAATTTTGGCTCACAAACGCTAGGAACGACGATTTCTTTATCGTCGTTAGCGATCATCTGTGGTTCGGGCTCATTATCGCGGCGAATTTTAGCCGACTCAGGCTCCTTGTTTGTTTGCTCCGTTAAGCTCAAATTACCACCCGTGCTCTATCGCAAAAACCCCTCACCTCCCCTACCCCACAAGGTCAATTTCCCCCTTATCAAGCCATCATAAAGTACCGTTATGCACTCAAGAATTAAGTCCGTTACATCTACCGCACCTATAAAAAGGATTTTTGTAGATGCTATGACCAGCAAGCGCGTAAGCGCTTGCCAATAAACAAAAAAAGCCGTTTTTAAACGGTAAAATAAATTCTCGGCATCTGGCGCGTCTGCGCTGAGGAGTTAGTGCATGTCAACTTTTGTCGCTGTCGCTAGTATAAGCATAGAAAATCCATCTAGAGAAACAAAATGCACTACCTGTGACCTGCAATCACGGCAATCTGATCTTGCCCCATTTCAGTGGAGAGATCCTGAAACAAAATGCTTTTTGTTTCAAAGCCCTTAGACTCGGTAGTTCAGGCAATAGTTGCGAATCTTACAAATTGGCTGCTAAAATTATTAAAGAAGAACCGAAATATATCTCCAGTCATTGCGAATTGTGAGCCCTTATGAAAATAGTTTTAAAATTGTGGCTTTATGCTGCAGTAGCATCTCAAACTCTACCAGCCCTCGCTTTAGCCGCAGATCACCCCTTCCTAATTGTGAAACAGGAAAAATTTACCGAGCTTCAGGGACGCGCCTTGCAGTCTCCTTGGAAGGAGATGAAGGCCACGGCTATTTCCATGGCAAATAGTTTAACCTATCCCATTTCTGGAACAAAGATCGACAAATCTAAGGCTCTGCACAAGATAATGAATTACACCGCACTTGCCTATATCGTCGATCCTGCAAATCGAGTAACCTATAAGAATAAAATTAGAGACTCCATTTCGCACTGGTCGACGCATTATCCGACTCTCAACCACGCCCTTTGGGGCGATACGGTTATCGGCGGTTCGGCCTATTTTATGTCAGTAGTTGCTTTAGATATTATCTATAATGACTTAACACCCACAGAACGCATTAATGCCGAAAATATTTTAGCTGCGGCCCAATACGGCTGGAACTGGACGCTAAATCGATTTGGGGCTCCCCTTGCATTTGCGCTATTTAAGGGCGATAGGGCAAGAATCGATTCGCTAAAACAATCATATCGCGGTGACATATTTTATCCTGGAAGCGGTGGGCTTGGTGAGTCGCGATATGTTACGGCCGACGGAGCTTACCCAGCTGGCGTTAGTTATTCATGGAATCGCATTGGCGGTGGGTGGGCATGACTGTTGTAGAGCAGCTAAGGTCTATAGCATAGATGTCATGGAGCATACCGGCGAGGATAGTTACTATGCTAGCTCGGTAATGCGCAATTTTAACCGTTGGCTCTTCACTTTTGGAACTACTCCTTTTCGCACGCATACAGTATTTGGGGATACAGAGTATGCTACAACACTTAACGCTGGCCGGAATTATTTTTTGGACAGATATTCTGCCGAAAGTGGCGCGCTTGCCTCCTGGTACGTAAATGGCGCGTTGCCTAACTCTGAGGCATCCTTATTTACATACATACTGATGACTAAGCCTTTGCCTGCAGGCCAAAAGCCCATTAGTCAAATCTTTAGCGATGGTGGCGCGGCTTTTTGGGAGAGGAATTCAAGCGAGCTATCGCTAATGGGCGCAATGCTAAACATGAAAAACTCTGAGTGGCACTCTCATAAGGAGGTTAATAGCATTAACCTCGTAGGTTACGGAGAATACCTTCTAGTAAATGCGGGTTATGCTGCTGCGGCGAGCATTTACGATGCGGGAGGTTTTGACCGCGCTTGGATAGCTACTAACGCCAACTCGGGGAATACGGTCCTCATCGACCGAAAAGATCACCTTGGTGCAGTTCCGCCATCAATCTCGCCAGTGCCAGGCGCTGGGGTAACAGAGGGATTTACGGCAGATGGTCTTGATTACGCGAGTGGGGACTCGGGCAAAGCTCTTCCCAATGGGAAACATCAGCGCAATTTTATTTTCATTCATCCCCAGGATGGGAAAAACGGTTATTGGCTGCTCTTTGATGAGATTAGCGCGACCAATGCCGCACTAACTACGGCTAATGTGCTTTTGCATCCGAATTCTAACTCGTTTACGACCGTTGCGAGCGAAAAGGAATATCAATGGAAGATAAACGGCCCATTTAAGCGCCAGACCAAAGACACTTTCTTAAGCATTTTTTTAGGAACAAGCCCAAAGGCGCAGGGCGTATTGTTTAAGGATAGCGTATGGGTGAGGCGCGATGGCTATATCATAAATAAATATCTCGATGCGACTTTTGTCACGGATGCTTTGGGTAAGGCTAATATTGCAACGGTTTTATTTCCCCACGATCCGACTCATGCCAAAGCCAACATGACTCGCCTTGCGGGGAGCGGTTATAGTGGAGCGAGTATCGATCACGGAAACTCTATATTTGACTATGCTATTGCAAACTCGTCTACCGGCATAGTGCAGCATGGATTAGTGTCCTTTAAAGGGCAGTCGAGTAGTTATCGGCTTAACAACAATCAACTCTCGTTTTATTTCGTGCGCCAGGGAACGTCGTTTAACGATGGCGCTTCATCGCGGCGCGGTTTTAGCTCCACGGCGAACGTCAGCGTTTACATGAAAAACACTGCGGGTAAGGTAGTATCGCCGGGCACGAACGTAACTTTCTTTTATCCGGGCCTTACGGGAGTTAGTCTAAACGGCCAAAACTTTTCAAGCGCAACAGTCTTTATCCCCGCAGGCAAGCACGACATTTCGCTTATTGTAGGTCAAAACCCACCGCCCGCAGCGCCTACGGGCTTGCGCGTGGTGCAGTAGAGTAGGAGCTGTGATGTGTATCTAACATTAGTGTAGGAGAGGGTTATGTCTACCGTAATAAAAACAGGTTTTATTTCTAGAGTGGTTTTGATTGCGCTAAGTGTCGTTTCGTATATGACGAGCCTATCGGCAGCCCATGGCCAGCCGGTATAACAATCGGTGCCGCTAAGGTCGGCAGCGCAGAAGGCGGCTGGATTTCAGGGCGGGGAAGGATTCCAGGCGGTGCAGGACATTAAATATGCACCTTCAGATCCGACTATCTTATACATGATAATTGATACTACGGGGCCGTGGAAAAGCACCAATGGTGGAGCAAGTTGGCAACCGTTAATCAATGGCTTTGGTTCAGTTGGAGGACAATCTTTGGGGATTCATCCTACGGACCCGGATACTGTATTTGTAGCTGGGTCTAATATGGCAGAGGGATGGACTGTGCCAGGCGAGGTAAAAGGGATATTTAGGACGACGGACGGCGGCAGCAATTGGACGAAAGGCGCATCAAACTGTGTTTTCAGGTCTGTGGATTATGGAGCGACCTGGAGGAACATTTCTGGTAACTTAACCACTTGGTTTAGTCCAAATGTTCTAACGGTGAACCCTTATAATAGTTCTGTATATTTGGGTTCTTTTTATGGCACTTGGAAACTTCCGCCCCCGGATGGCGGGGATATTGCAGCGCCGCAAGCGCCAACGGGATTAAAGGTGCTGCAGTGATTTTCTCTGTCTCAGTCTCCACCGTAGCCCTCCTCCATCGGGCCGGAGGGGCCAGCCGCGACAATAATGTCAACCCCATCACGGGGGGAATAGCCAAGCTCTTCAATGAGAGAAGTTGTAAACTGAGTAATGAAGGCCCCGGTATCGAAGATTAAGCGAATTCGGCGCTTTCTTTAGTAAAAGTTGAGGGCGCCTTTGCTGGGTAAGTCGGATTCCTATTGATTAGGCGCTTAAGTTCTATTAATATTTTAGTTTATAGCATTTACAAAAAGGATTTTTGTAAATGGTATAAACAGCAAGTGCGTAAGCACTTGCCAATAAACAACAAATACCGTTTCCAAAAAGTAAAATATTTAACTTACTTTTTGGAAACGGTATAAACGGTCATTTTTGATCGCTTTTGGTTTTTGCCCAAAAACATTAAAGGTTTATTCGATGGGAAGGCTTTTGTCGTTTTTGATTCGAATAATTTCAATTTTCCCCCTGTATTTTGTTTTTCTTATTTCGGTAGCCTACGCCCAAAGTAGCCAAGTCTGGGAGCAAGTTGCGCTTAGAACCAAACCTCAGGTGGTAAAGGGAGTTGGGGGTGGTGAAGGGTTTCAGGAAATTCTTGCCATGAGCTACGCAAAATCTAATCCCAGCGTAGCTTATTTTGTTGTCGATGTGGCGCAGGTATATAAAACGACTAATGGCGGTAGCACCTGGGCTAGGAAGACCAAGGGGTTCTTGGCTAACGGCGGGTCTACCGTTGCCGTCCATCCAACTAATGAAAATGTCGTCCTCGTTGCGGCGGGAGCGATGGCGCAGCAAAATATTGGATATAGCGGTGTAATTAGAAGTGCTAACGGCGGGGAGAGTTGGTCGAGGACTTATGCTGCTGACCTTTTAATTCCCAGCGGTGGAGCTAGAGGTGGAACGCTAATTGCTTTTACTAAGGATGGAAGCAAGGTTTACGCGGGGTTTTTAAAATCTGGCCTCATTCGCTCCACGGATAGTGGTGTCACTTGGGTAAAGGTTCCAAAATCGAGCGGGGGCAATGTCTTAGAGGGAATAAGGATCTACGACCTAAAAACTCATCCAAGCAACAATTCAACTGTTTTAGTAGCTGCAGCAGATGGGCTTTATAGAATTTCAAATAGCGAGGCAGTTGCTTCGGTAACTAAAATTAGCACACCTGAGGTGCCGCTAATTTTAGCACGGCATCCCACAAACGAAAATGTTTTTTACTTTTCCAATAAGAGTTCTATCTATAAAACCACAAACGGCGGGAGCAGTTTTAGCAAAATTAATGGCGCTATTCCCGCAAGCTCGGAAATCATAATGGGACTTGCGATTAGTCCCGTCGATGGAAACTTTTTATACGTGGGAGCTAAGCCCAATAGCGCCTATTATAGCCACGATGGCGGCGCAAGTTGGGTCTTTTCGGCAAATAACGACGAGAAAAATTCTGCCGGTTGGGTGAGTAGGAGTGTTACCGAAAATGCCGATGGCATGGAAAATGCGAGTTACCTAGGAAGTGTATTTGCGCCACATCCTTCAAATAAAAATATCGCGCTTACCAACGGACGGGATAATAGGGTTAAAATTACTGCAGACGGGGGTGCGAGCTATAGGTATTCGGCGACTGGGTGGTCTGGTGGCAGGGCAAGTGCTTTTGCTTGGGCAGATGTTAAGCACCCCGTTTTCTTTTTGGTGGATTATGGTGTTTATAAGTCGGCGGATGGGGGCAACACTTTTAGTTTTGCCAATCATGGCCGCTTTGATGGTGCGCGTTCGGCGATGAGTGGTGCGGTGTCGCCAAACAATCCCTCTTATTTGGTGACCGCTATTGGAGGATGGGATTTTCAGACGATAGGGATTACCGAGGACGGCGGCACAAGCTGGAAACTCTTAACGCCAGCGACGGATGGAAGTTATAAGTACATTGCATTTCATCCCCAAGATTCAAATATCATTTATGCCGGCAACAAAAAGATTAAAAGAACTAGTGCGGGAAATTATGCGGTGACTAATCTTTCCAAAAGTGTGATGAGAGTTAATCCGCAAAACGGAAATATTGTCTATGCCAAGGGTGATTTGTCAGGTGAAATAAAAACGATAATTTACAAATCCACGGATGGCGGTTTGTCTTGGGTTGATTTTGCAACCATTCCTTCGTATGCGCGTGACGTTTTAACCATGGATGTTGCACCCAGTAATCCTAATAAATTATACGTAACTGCTTATTATAAAGGGCTCTACATCATTGATAATGGCACTGTTACCACAAAGGCCTTTCCGGCAGATGGCCATAATATGATTGCAACCGCAGTTGTTGCAGTTGATCCCAATAATCCGAATATTATTTACGTTGGAGCGCGGCATCAATGGCGAGGTCAATCAAATGGCGTCTTTCGCACCACCGATGGGGGCAATACTTGGTCAAATATCACCTATAATCTTGGACCTGAGCTTGACGTCTGGGTGTTAACGGTCAATCCCCATAATAGCTTTATTTACCTAGGTACTTCAAACGGAACCTGGAGACTTCCCCCTCTGGGGAGCGGCGACAACACTCCACCGCCCGCACCTCAAGGCTTGCGACTTCTTCCGTAGCCTAAGGTTGAATAACGGATTTGTAACAGTTAAAATATAAAAGCTGGGCAACATGATGACTTAGGCTCGCCTTAGATATTCTGCTCGTTATCCTACTGTAAGCATTCTATTTTCATGTGGTACATGCAGTAAAAATCGATGGAGCTGCTGGTGGGACGACCAACTGGTCTGCGGGCAATATTCCCTTAGTTAGTGGGGACAACATCATCACCGTCACCGCCAAGGATGCCGCTGGGATATTTTTCAGCAAGAATGCTAACACTACCGGAATTAAATACGTTGCTGCAAATATCACCGATGGGTACACTGTAGAACTCGCCATCCCCAGGGCGAATCTTGGAATAACAGCCCCGGCAGCCAACATGACCATCGGCATCGATGTGCAGCAAAACGACGATGATAACGGTGGAGATAGAGATGGGATTCTTAACTGGAATAACCCAATTGATGCAAACTTTCAGAGCACGGTGGGATTTGGGCATTTGGTACTCTCAGCTACGACCGTAGGGCAAGACACAGCTCCTGCAGCACCAACGGGATTAAAGGTGATGGAATAAGGTAAGGAGGTATTGCGATTTCCTCTGCCTGTGTAACCACCTCTGGCACAGTCTTCGTCTTCGCCTTGCAATTACCCGAACTTAATGAACAATTACTGCTCTAAAGGCTTGCTACGATACGCCGACTGACGATCGCCATATCGTAGCTTATTGTGCGGATTGATAATCAGTATCAATATTAGTTGTAAGCGTCCACATTGCAAGAGATGCCACGACTTCTAGAACGCAATGGCAACACTTAAAAACCTGCGCACGGCAGCTTAAGCTTCAGGCACTACAGGTTGCTTTGGGCTGTTGTTTGCCGTAGAGAACAGCGATAATGGTAAGTAATTATTTTGTGAGAGAAGAAATGTTGATAAAATGGGTATTTAAGGTCCAGCTTGCGGTAATCTTTTTTGCTATTAACTCTTCGCATGTCTTCGCAACTTCACAGGATGCTGAAATGGGGGTAACAGTTGAGATCGATACTGCCTCAGATGAGGGGCGCTTTCCACCAATTTTTGCGCCCTCGGTGTTCGCAAGTTGGGCAGACCGGAAAGCTCAAGAGACCTTTTTTCAAGATGCCGAGACTATAGGATTGGTTAGGCTTAGCGTTGAGCAAGCAATGTCCACGTC
>JADLFC010000168.1 GCA_020845775.1 Deltaproteobacteria bacterium | reverse complement strand
TCGCTGCCGTTTTTCGCACTAGTATCTCTACGCCCATTCTTAACATGCTCTCCTAGACTAGTGTTCACCACAGACGAATTGTCTATCTTGCCCTCAGCACTCTGCAACCCGCGCTTCACTTCTGTCAGCGATTGTTTATGTCGCTTATCTGCCGGCTCAGAATACTCAACTCGCCTGTGATATATACCCGTTAGAACCAACGTTAGGCTTCTAGCAATAGCGTGCAAATCTTTTAAAGTAAGTTCGCTCTCATCGAGCTGACCACTGGCAAAGACGCGGTTAATTCTCTTTTGCACCAATCCCTGAATCTTTGCATGAGAATGATCCGACAGAGATCTACAGGAAGCCTCAACGGCATCTGCCAACATCAAAATACCGGCTTCTTTGGTCTGCGGCTTAGGCCCAGCATATCTATAATGAGCCTCGTCGACGATTTCTTCTTCACTGGCGGCGTTAATCGCCTTTTCGTAGAAAAATTCAATTCTCCCTGTTCCGTGGTGTTGCATGATTAATTCCACCACCGCCTTAGGGAGATGGTGTTGGATAGCTAGTTCAACTCCGTCTTTAACATGCGCTCTAATGATTAGCGCAGACATTGAGGGAGTCAATTTGTCATGCCTATTTTCTCCAAACGTTTGATTTTCTCCAAAATAAGCGGGTTTCTTAAGTTTGCCGATATCGTGATAGTACGCGCCAACCCGAGTTAATAGTGGATTAGCGCCTATAGCTTCTGCCGCCACTTCTCCCATTTGACCTAGCATCATGGAGTGATTCCAAGTGCCAGGCGCCTCTACCGATAATCTTCGCAGCAGCGGGTGCTCTATTGAGGCAAGTTCGAGCAGTTTGATATTTGTGACATACGAGCCAAAATACTCCGCTATAGGAACTAGCCCAGCAGCGAATACGCCAGAACAAAGACCTCCCAGTACTGCTAGTAAAATTCGAGTAGTGTTATCAGCAAAACTAAAATGAGGCTCCACAAACAAAAATATGCAAACAATTGCCATGTTAGCTATGGCTACTTTTACTCCAGCATCGACAAAGGTAGACCTCTTGCAGCAGCGGCTTACACTTAGCACGCCTACCATATTGCCAAGCACTATCAACAACAAAAGCTCCCAGGATTCTACCAAAAAAACACCGGTAAGCAGAGCAAAGCTAATTACAAACAAGAACACAGCAGCGGCACTAAGCGTTACTCCCAACAATATTCCGCCAGCGGCTAATGGTGCTGACAAAACTAAAACTGTAGGACTTAAATCGGGGAAGGAAAGATTCAATGAGCGGCCCAAAATTGAAAATATCTGAAGCATTACACAGCTTCCTAAAAGCGTGCCTGCTATTAAAAACAAATCTCGGGACGAGGGTTTAAAATCTGGCCATGCAAAAATGGTAAAGGCATAAACAGAAAGCAAAATAAAAATATTAAGCAAAACATATCCAAAAGCAACTGATAAACTCGCTCCCGCACATTGTAACTGAATCAAGCGATTTAACTTTATATAGTGCTCTGGACTAATTATGTCGCCGGCCCTTACTATGGTCTCTCCTCTGTGAACTTCATAATTCAGGAGCATTCCAGCGCCATCGGCAGATTCGATCGTATAGTCGGTAGGTGACACGACACTGCGCTTCGCAACCTGGCCTATATTCCAAATTGGCGGCTCTATTAGTTGCGACACCAAAGTCGTCATGACAAATGTTATTGCGATCGAAGTGCCAAACAAAATGCACACGCGATATAAATTATCGCGCAGTTTGTCAGAAAAACTAAATATATAGCTCGACAAATTCACGATACGCACTCCCTAAATCGCTCAAGCGCGAGTTCAAGTTTGTGGGGATCTCCCCCGCCTGCTTGCGCCATATCGGCGCGCCCGCCACCACCACTCCCCCCAACGACTTTCGACAATTCTTGAATTAACTTTCCAGCGTGATACTTATTGGTGAGATTGTCCGTAACCGCCGTTAGTATCACGACTTTACCCTCATTCACGCTAGCCAGTGCTATGCATCCTTGTCCTAGCCGCTGTTTTAAATCGTCTGCCATTTCTCTTAGCTGCTTAGGCGCAACGGATTCTAATCTCTTAGCAATCACTTTTACTCCATCCGGCAAAACAACTGCCGAAGCAACTAAATCAGCACCCCTAGCCGTTGTAAGCATCTTGTCCAAGTGCTCAACTTGTCGCTCCAACTTGGCATTGCGCTCCAACAATCCCTCCACTCTGCTACAAAGCTCGGCTGAACCTACTCTTAAGAGTTCGCTCAGCTCGCCCAGCAAACGCCGCCTCGCAAGCATTTCCGCAAGACCGCTCGTCCCGGCTCTTGCTTCAAGGCGACGAACTCCGGCAGAAATTCCACTTTCGGAAACGACTGTCATTAAACCTATTTCACCAGTGCGCCCTACGTGAGTTCCGCCACAAAGCTCGAGCGAACGATTTCCCATTCTCACTACTCTTACCAAATCGCCATATTTCTCCCCAAAAAGCGCCATAGCCCCACACTTAACCGCTTCGTCAAATTTAAGCACTTGAGTATTTACGTCCAAATCTTCGCGAATGGCAGCATTTACTACTGTCTCTATGTCTTCCAACTGAGAAGCAGAGACTGGCTCAAAATGAGAAAAGTCGAAACGAAAACCCAAATCCGAAACTTTAGAACCAGCTTGTTTCACATGCTCGCCCAATACTCCGCGCAGAGCCGAATGCAGCAGATGAGTTGCCGAATGATTAGCTCTTATAGCCTTTCGCCTCGCATCATCAATAGCTAGCCTAATCGCTTCTCCCTTGCATAATTCACCCTCTTTAACTAGGCAGATATGAGCAATAGTGTCTCCAGAAACTTTCTGAACATCGATTACCTCAAGGGACGCATTCTTAGAGCTAATAGCACCGGTGTCACCAACTTGCCCTCCGGATTCTGCATAAAAGGGCGTTTCTTTGGCGACTAAAATGACTTGGTCGCCAGTTTTTACCACTTCGATTTCGCCACTCTCGTCAAACAAGCCAGCGATACTAGACTCATATTCAGCATACTCATAGCCAACAAACTGTGTTGGAATAGATTTAACGACCCGCTGCAACACTAGCGAGCTTTCCTGAGAACGAGATTGTCGTGAACGCTCTCGCTGTTTTTCCATTTCTCTGTCAAACCCACGAGTATCCACCGAAAACCCATAGTTTTTTACTATGTCCTCTGTCATATCTAGGGGGAAGCCATAAGTATCGTGGAGAGTAAAAGCAATTTCTCCCGGAAAAACTCGGCTCGACTTTGTTTTAACCGCCTCGATCTCCTTTGTTAAAAGAGACATGCCCGTATCCAAGGTTTCTATGAATTTCTCTTCCTCAGCTCGAATAATTTTAGAAATGCGACTGGCTGATTTTTTTAGCTCCGGATAAGTTTCGCCATACGTGCGAACGACTTCAGCAGCAACCTCGTACAGAAATGCTTGGTTAAAACCCAAAGCTTTTCCATGGCGACATGCTCGTCTAATCAGTCGGCGCAATACGTAACCTCGTCCGTCGCTACCGGGATTAACTTCATCGGCTACTAAGAAAGCGCAAGCTCGAGAATGATCCGTTATGACTCGCATTGCAACATCAGTTGCGTACTGCAAATCTTCGCTTAAGTCCCGTTCAGTGTAATCCTTGCCGACGTATTTTTTCTTAGACAAATTTTCCACAAACGAAATGATATGGCGAAGCAAGTCTGAATCATAGTTAGATGCCACCATTTGTTTTACGGCAGCAATGCGCTCGAGCCCCATGCCCGTATCCACTGACGGCTTGGGAAGTGAGGTGAGCTCCCCGCTAGCTGCACGATTAAACTGCATAAAAACGAGATTCCAAATTTCCAGATACTCGCCAGTCCCACTTCTCATCTGTTCAGCGCTCTGGTTCTCCGGATCGTTACCGATATAATAGTGAATCTCCGAACATGGGCCACAAGGCCCAGTGTCGCCCATTGCCCAAAAGTTATCTTCCTCACCAAAACGAAGTATTCGACCGTCCAACACATCTGTGCGAGTGCGCCAAAGCTCGGCCGCTTCGTCGTCGTCTCTAAACACAGTTACCCATAGCCTATTTTTGGGCAGGTTTAGCTCCTTCGTCAAAAACTCCCATGCAAACAAAATGGCTTCTTCCTTAAAATAATCGCCAAAGGAAAAATTGCCTAACATCTCAAAAAAAGTGTGATGCCTAGCCGTGCGGCCAACGTTTTCCAAATCATTGTGCTTTCCCGAAATGCGGAGACACTTTTGGCTAGTAGCAGCGCGAACGTAATCCCGTTTTTGCGTACCTAGAAATAAATCCTTAAACTGAACCATGCCAGCATTGACAAACAGCAGCGTTGGATCCCCCACCGGAACCAAAGACGAGCTACTAACTATCGCATGCCCCTTAGAAGCAAAGAAGTTTAGAAACAAAGTTCTAATTTCATTAGTATTCAAGATTTTCAATCTCCTTTTTCCGCATATATAATATTATCTATATTACGAAGCTTTTGCTCCTCGATATTGCCCCCGTCGCAAAAATCATAATCATATTAGCACATTAAGGGCGCGCTTTTCGACACGCGCATTAAGCATATTAATTAGATAGAGCAGTCGTTCTACACTAATCCCATGGCACTACTAAGGTCTTTTACGCTCTCCAGCACCAAATCTGGCCGAGCAAGCTCTAGCACGTCTCTGCGCACCCCTCCGCTTAATACTGCAATGCTCGTGCCAATGCCGACATCGCGAGCGCTGCTTATATCGGTCGGAATATCGCCAACCATCACTGCCTGGCTAGGAGCAATCCCGAAGGCCTGGCAAGCTTCGCTAATAAGCCCTCGTTTGTCCGTCCAGTGCACGTGATCACCGGGCCTAGCTCTTATTCGCGAAACGTACTGTAATATTCCAGTCTGCCGCAACATGCTTTCTAAGTCTTCTACTGCCATGAATCTCGAGGTAACAATTGAAACATCAATATTTGCAGAAACTAAAGTCGACAAAGTATCGCAAACTCCATCGAGTGGCTTGGGCTCAGGAAAGTTATCCCAATCAAACAACGACCAAAATCGTTCAATGAAAGCATCGCGACTTTCTGCGGCAACGAACCTAAAATAATCAAACTCTGCAAATGCCTCATTGAGAACCACCTGTGCAACTTCGGAAAAACCCATTTCTTGCAATAGAAAGTGAGTTTGACTAAATAAGTAATCTCTATGAAATTCTATTAAAGTGCCGTCTAAATCAAAAAGAACCAATTTAGGCAATTCTTTTAAGATTTTGTTCATTTAATTACGCGCTTAACATTTTTTAAGGCGAGCTAGACTCATATACAGACAATACTTCCACGTAAGAAGTCTGTGGAAACATGTCAAACGGCTCAATTGCCTTAGGAATCCACCCATGTTGAACTAGTGCTTTAAGATCTCTGATAAAACTCGGAACATGACAAGATATTAGCATTAAATGCCTAGCATTGGCCAAGCTCTTCACCGCACTACCCAATCCCGCACGTGGCGGGTCGACAATTATTGCGTGCGTATCCGCCTTAATACCTGCCGCATTCAAGAAATTCTCTACGGAAACGTTATTAAACTCAATTTTCTGCTGAAATCCGTTAGCTACGGCAGTCTGGCGACCACTAGTTACCAAACGCCTATCCGATTCGACGGCAACAACATTGGCCCCGGCTCTTAGAAGTGGGAACGCGAAGTTACCTGCTCCGCTATAAAGGTCGTAGACTCGCTTACCAACTACTGAACCGCAATGACGAAGCAGACGAGCAACCACGGCCAAATTTATCGGCCAGTTAACTTGAGAGAAGAAGCCAGCTGTTACTTGCAGAACAAGTGTTTTTCGTTCATTTAGCGGCAATTCCAAAATTTGCCTTCCAAATCCACCAACTTCCCGTTCTCCTGTAATCAACGTAACGTTTGCAAAAAACTTGCGCGCTTCCTTTAATACCTGTTTAACCTCGCTATCTCCGAGATCGTATGCCGAGCGCAGTACTACTATAACCCCTTTCATATCGGACTCTAGCGTCATAGAAGTGACGCTGCGCGACACAGTTCTTGCAAAACTAGCGCAAGATGGCAGCAATTCCTGAAGTTCTGGAACTAACACTGGGCATTCTTCAATAGCTACGACAGAGCGCGAGTTTGGCCTATAAAATCCCACTTGGCCATTAGCATTGAGGTGTAAAGTGACGCGACGCCTATAAGCATATTCACTCGAGGGACAAACGGGATTTAAAAGTTCGACAACTTCAGTTCCTAATCTAGCAGCTTTCATTGCTCCCTTTAGCAACTGATATTTCGCCTCAAGCTGACCCTCATAAGAAATGTGTTGAAGTTCACAGCCACCACACGTCATAAAATGCCGACATCTGGGAATTCTGCGACAGTCTGCACTTTTTTGCACCTCTAACAACTGTGCCTCGACATGCCTGTCTTTCTCTTGAACCGTGCGCGCCCAAACCAACTCTCCCGGCACCGTAAAAGGAACAAACGCCGTAATGCCCAACAAATCGCTGCGACCATTGGACTGACCAACAACTTCCCCCACACCAGCACCACCCACGGCAAGGCCCCTAATATTAACTCCAACTTCCGAATGTATCGCCATTAAGTCAATTTTCACCTACACTACGTTACCATTTGCGGCCATAATTGCAGCATATTAGCGGGAATACAAGATCTAGATAAGACGAGAAAAGCCCAAGAACCTATGGGGGAGATGCGAGTTGATAGAAGCATCTCCCCCGGCTTTAGCAAACCTCTAAAACTGAATGATTTGACGAAGACCACTCAGCCCCTCATAAAATTCATATCCAATAAGTAAACTGGAGCAACTGCCATCGAGTTGATTGGGAACATTTATCGGCTCCTGATAAGTTCCAATTTTAATAGTCCTCGTAGTGCAAGACGAAAACTCGTCCGCTGCATCCGATGTAACTGACGAACATGGAATTACTAGCTGCCGATATTGGCTATCACAAAAGCCCAGGAAATCGCGAGTAACAAACCTGGTTTCCTCATATACATAGTAAATGAGCTCAACTTGAAGCTCACTGCTAAAATCGAGCTCCCTCTTAAATAACCGCCAAAGGGAAAACAAACTCGCCCAGGCCTTATGTGCAGTTAGGCAATCCAATCCCCGATAGGCCTTCTGGCCACGAGATATGAGTTCGTTAGCCACAAGCGGGGCAGGGAGATCCCATGTACTGTTCCTATACGGGCCGCGGGTTTTTAATATTTCCTCAGCGCGCTCTATGCCGACGAAAATATAGGCCGATATCTTTGCCCACTGTGCATTTGAGTTTATCGCGCCGATATGGGCAAGTACGGAACAGTAGTCTCGATCCGAGGCTACTAACTGGCGAAATACTCCGCGCAGAACATCTCGCAATTCACTCGACCGATATTCGTGCGCGATTTTATTCAGGAGATCTCCGAAACTTTTTGGAAACTCCAGGAGCCTCGGGTAGCCGCTAGCTACCAAGGCCATCACATCTATTGGCAGGTGGCGTCGCACCAAACAGTGCAGCGCCACATTTGTAAAGAAACTTACAATTGTTTTTGGATCCTCCATAAAAACCTCCCCTCTAAAAGATTTTCCACTCTCCGCATAAACACGGAGAGCAAAAAAGTTAAGGTTTACACAAACCTTAAAAATGCCTTTCTCATCTCTCCTATCCGCGCCAACTAAAAAATTACGCGCCCACAATAAGAGAGACGAGTTAGAAATTTTCTACTCAGAGGTATTTATATTAAAGACCCGAGGTGGGGATAAAAACCTACCACCGACTTGCATACAGATCGCCCAGATCTAACTTCTGGTAGCGATCTAAAGTAAGAATCGCTCGCTCGAGATAGCGTTCGCTGATCTTTTGACCAGCGCGTAAAATATCTACAGTTGGCAAATCAACCTTTAGTGGATCAACATACCTGCCGCGGTCGAAAAAAGCAAAGTGAAGATGTGGACCTGTCGCTAAGCCCGTAGCGCCAACCGCCCCAATCACTTCGCCGCGTTTTACCATAACACCATTCCTAATCCCCTTCGCAATATGCGCTAAGTGGGCATAAGCAGTTCTATAGCGATCGGTGTGCTGAACTGTAACAAGATTACCATTTCCACCCTTTCGTCCCGCAAAAACAATCCTGCCATCCGCCACCGTGCGAACAGGTGTGCCATGCGCGGCTGCAAAATCTACTCCATTATGAGGCCTCCTGTGCTTCAAAACGGGATGGAACCGCGAGGTGGAAAAGTAACTAGAAATCCTACTAAACTTAACAGGGTAACGCAAAAATGCGTTACCCAAATGTCTGCCACCCTCATCAAAGTACCTCGCAACGCCATCGTTCCCTACATAGCGAATAGCAGAAAAGTGCTTACCCTTAATGCTAAGAGTTCCAGCTAATATTGGACCTGGCGTTAAAACTGTTCCGTCCTCTAAAACTTCCTCCTTGTAGATTACGGTAAACCGATCGCCGACTTGGAAATCACTGCTAAAGCGCACCCGATCGCTAAATAGATCCACCAAGTCATCTACTAAGTCATACATGACTCCAGCTTTATACGCTGCCTGCGCAAAAGAAGGGGCTGCTTCGGTTATTTCTCCTAAGAGCACTCGTTCCGTAACTGTTTTCGGTAACTCCTTGACTCTCCCAACAAACTTCCCATCCTCGACGAGCGATACTTCAACCGCGCTAGATCTCGAGCCAGACGTTTTAATTTTAGCTAGACCAACTAAGGGGTCAAAAGTTAAAAAAAGCTCCTGCCCAACGTCGAGCTCACCTCTAACTCCCTTAGCCTTGCTCAAGGTATCAAAAGCCTCCTTGATGTCTCCGGCCACGGTAACAGGAAACCCATAAATATTTGCCAAAGCAGCCCAGGTTTCGCCAGATTTAACCCTATGTACAACAGTGTAACTAGCAAATGGCGAACTGGTAGGAATCGCCAATCTCGGCTCTGCGAGCGCCCCTAGGGCCACGGGTGGAAAAAAAGTTACCTCATCCTCAGGCAGTTGCTTGCTTGGAATGCGAAGGTCGAGCCCTACAAATAGGATCAGCAGCATCAGTGCCGCAGCAACTGCTACAAATCTCCAATAAAACGAAGAAGGACGCTCAACTATATTAGCTCGCCTTCGAGATCGCTTGCTATAAATTTTTTGCCCACTTAAAGCACGGCTAGCATGATAATTAGGCGCTACGAAATGATGCCGGGAGTTATATTTGCGAGCTGCTTTTGACAAATGACCGTCTCCCGATACGCAAACTTCAATAAGCTAGGATATACACACCACCAAGCTGTTAATTAGAAACACTCGCATATTAAATCAATTTGACGATTTAATAAAAGTCCCATATTCTATGGTAATTTAGTAAATTATACAAAGTTCTTAAACTATGCATTTAAAAAGAGTAATGGGCCTAGATGTGGGCGACGCGCGAGTTGGCGTAGCTTTAAGCGATCCTCTATGCATAAGCGCACAGCCCCATTCCTGCATAAAGTGCAAGCGGAATGAGCACTTTAAGGAAATAGTAAATCTAGCTCAGAAGATGGACGTTTCGGTTATTGTAGTTGGCTTGCCAAAAAAGCTTGACGGAAGCATAGATATACAAGCTAAAAAAGTACTGGATTTTGTAAAAAAATTAAAAACTTACCTCGAGCGAGAAACAGGTGCTTGTTCGACTAAAGAATTTCATCCGATTCACATAAAATTATGGGATGAACGCTTTAGCACGGTGGAAGCCGAAAGAATTCTCGCTGGGAACAAGGTAAAGAAAAAGGCTATTAAGGAACACACAGATAAAATAAGTGCGTCGCTAATAGTAGAGAGTTACCTAATGGCCACCAATAAAGATCTTTACACTCCCTGTTCTGAAGAAGTGGACAACTGAGCTTAAGCTTAGGCATAACAAGAGGATGAGCAGCTTACTTACACAGGAGAACATTAATTGAGCCTTGATTTAAGTAATTTTTTCCTTAGATTGGGTCGTTTGACCCTCTACATCGTTCCCTTTCTCTTGGGCTGTTTATTGACTTATCTATTAGTCAGCGAGACTCTCTTGGGTCCAGTCGAACCCAATTCACCACTGGAAGTTTCATTCATAGTGGAAAAAGGAGCAAACTTGCGGACTATCGCTAAGAAACTGGAGCGAGAAAAGCTTATCAAGTCCTGGTGGGCCTTCTACTATGCTGGAAAGTCAAAAGCAGAAAAATCTGAAAAGTTAATTCAAGCTGGCGAATACAAGCTATCGCGCAACATGAGTTCGCTCTCCATCCTAAAAAAAATTCTCAGCGCAGAGGTAATATACTACAGGTTCACCATACCCGAGGGTTTAAGACTTAGCGAAATTGCAGAGCGCATTGCGCAAACTGGGCTCATTGCAAGGATAGAGTTGGAACGAGCCTTTTCCGATCCAAACATCCTTCAAGAGCTTGGAATTATCAATAACACGCTAGAAGGCCACCTCTTTCCAGAAACGTATCAGTTCAGTCGACCTATTGACGCGCGCACAATTGTATTAGAAATGGTCAATCAAGGCAGAAAGCAAATGACGGATGAAATGATTAGCCGCTCCATAGAGATTGGCATGCCGTATTACCATGTTCTAATTCTTGCCTCTATCATAGAAAAAGAGACTGGAAAACCCGAAGAGCGCCCTATCATTTCTTCTGTCTTTCACAACAGGTTGAGAATAGGCATGCCACTTCAGAGCGACCCAACTGTAATTTACGGCCTAAAAGATTTTGATGGAAATCTTACAAAGGCAGACCTTAAAAGAAACACTCCTTACAATACTTACACAAATGTAGGCTTGCCACCTTCGCCAATATGCAGCCCGGGAGCAAGTTCCATTAAAGCAGCTCTTTATCCAGCTGACTCAGACTACTTGTATTTTGTGGCAAAGGGTGACGGGAGCCATCATTTTTCGGCAACGCTTAAGGAACATAACGAGGCCGTTGCAAAACATCAAAAGTCTATTAAGTTGTCATAACGACAATTAAGGAATACGATTTTTATTTGGGCAAAGAGTGCATTGCATAGAGCTAATATCAAGCGTTGCTAAACGCTTGACAAAGAAAAAAAGGCTTAACTTCTGGGTATTGCTTCTTGCGCCTTTAGGCCTAATTGCCATAAGCCTAACACTTACTGCGAGCTATATTACTAACAGCGTTATTTGTGCAAGCATCCTAGGTCTGGCAATGGCGATGCTACTTGCAGTCCTTGTTAAGTTTGCGCACTTGCTCAAGAAAACCTCTAATAGAGAAGCGGCCCGTTTACTCGATGATGAACTTAGATGCAAGGAACGTTTTCTTACCATTGCTACGCTTTCTCCTGACAGTTCCGAACTAATCGCAGCCTCTCTCGAGGCTATTTCCACTCAGGGCGAAGAGCTGTCTAAAAACTTTGTTTTAAGCGAAAGACTTCCCATTTCTTTAGAAAAGCCGGCGCGGGTTAGTGCGTGCATTTCACCCATTTTCCTCCTTGTCCTCATAGCCCTATTTTGGATGTTGCCAGCAGAAACGAAGAGCTTTTCGGCAGATCTAGCGAACCATACCGCCAAGCACATTGAACAGCTAAAACAAATTGCAAATGCGAACGATTTACTTCCCTCACACATTAATGAAAACCTTCTCGAGCTTGTTCGAGCAATTGAGGAAGACGGTATCATTAGTGAGGAGGTGGCAAATAAGGCAGAAGCGCTTTTAGAGGAGTTTGCAAAGCTAGAGAGCAATCCACCTTCTACGTTCCCTAAAACAGCAGAAAAAGAGCGCGAGCAACCTGAAGATAAACCCGACGATCAGGAGAAAAAGGAAAACGAGCAACAGTCAGACCAACGAGAGCAATTAGATAAACAACGCCAAACAGACTCAAGCAAAGAGCAAGAAGATAAACAGTCTAGCAGAAGCGATAGCGACGAGGAAGAAAAAGACGATTCCTCGTCGCAACGTGGTTCCGGCGACAAAGAAAAGAAAGATGGCGCTAGTAGTGGCGACGATTCAAACAAGGGCGAACATTCGAAAAAAACCGGTAAGGCAGAAAAGCCCGAAGAACAAAAGCAGTCCTCTGGTGAGCAACAACCCAATTCTACAAAGGAGGACTCCGGTAGCAGTGGAAATAAGCAGCAGCAAGGAAGTGCTACTCAGGCTGGGAAAAGCGATACTCAAGGCAAGGATGGCTCAGCTCAAAATGCAAACTCTCAGGCGGAGGGCAAGCGAGAAAATTCTCAAAAACAAGATTCTGGAGGCACTAAAAGCGACTCCAATAAGTTGCAGTCGAAAGAACAAAATAGCAAAGAACAGCCGGGGCAAAAAAAGGAAGAAACTAAGAGCGATAAACTAGAAAAAATTGGAGAGAAATTGGAGAAAATCGAGAGAAAGGCCCAAGAGTATTCGCAAGGGGCGAAGGAGCAAGAATTTCCGGAAAAAGAATCTTCTAAGCAAGCTAAAAAAGAAAATAATAACCAACAGTCGAGCGCCGCTAACCCAAAAGAAAACAAATCGAACGAGGAAAAAGGTTCTGCCAATGATGCCAAACAGCAACCCAAGCAGGCCGAGAACTCTGAAGAAAAAGGCGAGCCAAGAGCAGGTAAAAAGGACACAAAAAACGACCTTCCAGCCGAAAAACCAGATGATTCCTCGGCAAAACAGGGAGCTAAACGAGGCGAGGACTCGAAAAATGCTGTTCCAACTTCTAAAGAAGCCGAACGCTTTGGACCTTTTGATGGAGGCGAGGACGGTTCGCTAGACGTAGCGAAAGCCAAGAAAACAGAAGTTACTTTACCTCCAGAAGAAAACATAATAGTACGACATCTGGGCGGAGCGGATCCTAAACAATACGAGAATAAATCCGAAGCAGTGGCCAAAACTAAACTCGGGACTAGGGAATTTAAAAAACCCTCGGCCTCTACGGGAAAGTTAAGCCAACCTATTCCCGTAGAGTATTCAGACATATTGCGTTAGACTAGTGCGAAATGCCCTTAAACACTTTTTACTAAAACTCGCGGAGACAAATGACAGATACGACCTCAATAACTCGAAACCACGGCTCTGAGATAATAGAAGAGGCTGGCTGGTTTTTGGACAATTTTTTAAAAATAGAGGGAGAACTTTCACGTGTTGTAGTAGGAATGAAGGACGTAGTGAGACAAACGCTCGCAGCGATCTTCACGGGTGGACACGTGCTACTCGAAGGTGTACCTGGATTAGGTAAAACCCTACTCGTAAAATCTATTGCTCAAGCGTTGGGACTTAGCTTTCAGCGGATTCAGTTCACATCCGATCTAATGCCTAGCGACATAACTGGAACGCAAATACTAACGGACAATGAACACGGTGGCAGAACTTTTCAATTTAGACCAGGCCCCATTTTTGCAAATATAGTCTTAGCGGACGAAGTAAATCGAGCGGGACCTAAAACTCAGTCAGCTCTGCTCGAGGCAATGGAAGAGCAACAAGTTAGCATTATAGGCACTACGCATAAACTGCCACAGCCGTTTTTTGTCCTTGCAACCCAAAACCCCATAGAGCTTGAAGGAACATATCCCCTACCAGAAGCACAGTTAGATCGCTTTGTCTTTAAGTTATTAATAAAGTCGCCTACATCCTCGGAACTAAAGGAGATTTTGGCAAGGACGACGGGCAACTTAAAACCTCTCATCAGTCATGTGTTCGGCGCTGAACAAACTGTAAACACTATTATGCAAATGCGTTCGTTAGTGCGGCGGGTTGTAATAGCACCCCCTTTAGAAGACGTCCTAATTGGCCTTATGTTTGCTCTCTCTCCGGGCAGCCAAAACGCTAGCGACATGGTTAACGATTACGTGCGCTTTGGTCCAGGTCCACGAGGTGCTCAGTCTGTCTTGTTGTCGGCAAAAGTCTTCGCCTTGCTCGACAAGAGAGTGAACCTAGCCGTTGAAGATATTAAGCAGTCGCTGGCACCGGCTCTTAGACATCGTCTAATCCTAAACTACCAAGCAGAAGCTGAGGGAATAAGCGCAGACGACATAATTGCTGAGGTAACTAAAGACATCGATCTTTCCTAGGCATAAGGGATTTGCATATAGCAATACAGTAATAATGCTCGAACCCTTTTCTCCAGTTTTTTTTCGCCGTCTCCAACAGTTAAAAATCCATACTAGGCGTTCATTTTTGGGATCCCGCCAAGGAGTTCACAGCTCACTCCGGCGTGGCCATGGATTAGAGTTTTCCGATTACCGATTATACGCCGAGGGAGATGATTTTAGACACATAGATTGGGGAGCTTATGGTAGAACCGATCGCTTGTACCTAAAGCAGTTTCGCGAAGAACAGGATTTAAACGTCATTGTCATTCTCGACGCCAGTGCCTCAATGGGCTATCCAAAAGGTGAAAACAAGTTCGAGATGGCACGAAATCTGAGTTTGGCCCTTGGATACGTAGCGATGACTGACGGCGACTCGGTCACGTTCTCTATATTGGGCAAGAAAAACTCACCCAAATTTCGGGGTCGAGGCAACTTGAGCAAGGTTTTGAGGGAACTATCTGACATTGCGCCTGATGGAAAATTCAATTTTGTTCAAGAGGTGCGCAAGTCCATAATAAATCACAAGCTACCAGGAAAATGTTTCTTGATATCGGACTTTCTTTTCGATCATGAGACACAAGTTTCTGCTATAGACGTATTGAGATATCGCAATTTCGACATCTCGGTCATTCAGATAATTTCCCCAAGCGAGACTGTTCTCAATTTGGCATCCAAAAACGTCCTTGTAGTGGACTCGGAAAATGGACAAGAAGTGGAGCTTTCGATTGGCCAATTGTCGCAAAAGGAATATTCTCGTTTAATGTCGGCACATATAGATAAATTGGAACACTATTGCCGAAAAAGACAAATCTCCTACGTATTGATTAAAAGTGAGGAGTCTCTTACTGACGTAATACTGAGAAGATTTCCGGCGGTGGGGATTTTGAAATAAGATTCGCAATGACCTTTTTTGACTCATTTCACTTAGCCAATTCTTCCGCTGCGATTCTACTAGTTTTTGTACCCCTATTGATTCTTGCCTATTTACGGCAAAAGCGTTTGCCTAGAATTGTTGTATCTAGCACATTAATTCTTAAGGAGCTTACTAAACACGTCGTCGCGAAGCGAAAATTCAAGCCTCCCCTCCGCTTCTTTCTCGAACTATTGGCGATGCTTCTATTGGCCATCGCCGCCGCGGGGCCGTTTATGTCAAGTAGCGGCAAAAATATAGCTATCGTCATAGATACGAGCATGAGCATGAGTGCTCGCAGAGGAGCGTCAAACAATTCTCTGCAAAGAATCGATGAAGCGCTTTCACTAGCCAACAATTTTTTGTCAAAGCAAAATAATAGTAGTCGGTTTACTTGTTACTCCTCCTCCCCAACTTTCACGCAGGTGGGGCCAGCTGACTTGACATCGGATGCAGCCAAGAAAGAAATAGCAAATATTTTAGCCGCTAACTCGCCCGACTCATTGGAACTCGGCGTTGCCGAACTGGCTTCATCAGCTAAATTCGATTCGATTGTAGTATTTACAGATAAAGTTATCTCAAACAGCTCGTCCGGCAAATCTGCAAAGGACAGGCCCCTAGCAGAAATAGAACTCTTTAGTGTAGGAATCGCTTCGTCAAATGTATTCATATCTAACGCCAAACTCGAGTTACCGACTCAGGTATCTAACAAGAAGGTGCGGGCTAGCATTGGCTTATCCAACAATTCTCCGCTCGAGGTGACAGCCAGGCTGTTTGCACAAAAGGCTCTTAAAGCTAAAGATAAGAACGCCTTTACGCTAATTACTGAGAAGAAAGTTTTGCTCAATCCTCAACATGAAACTGAAGTGCAATTTGAGCTCGATAAGCTGACCTCAGAGTCCAGTCTTTTTAGACTAGATATCGAGTCGGATGCAAATTATAACTCCATTGCCATCGACGATACTGCCTGGATTAGCAACAATTCGACACTAAGAACGGCGGTACTTCTGGTCAGTCCTAGCGAGAAGTCAGGAGACGGCTTGGGGCTAAAAAAGATAGATGGTTTGGAGATAACATCTGTTTTGCCAGAGGATTTTGCGAAGCTCCGCAAATCGGCCTTAAGTGATTTTTCCTTAATTGTATTTCACCAGAGCGCACCAACAAAAACGCCCAGTATTTCTACACTGCTTGTTCTTCCACCGGAACAAAATAGCATATTCCCTCTAAAGGCTGAAGTCTCTGAGCCAAAAATAACTAGTTGGGACGAGTCTAGTCCACTAACTGCCTATTTGCAGGTCCCACTACTAGCTCCACAAAATGCTGTTACCTTCGAATTGCGCCCCTGGATGTCATCGGTGCTTAATGTTGAAAGCGGGCCGATAATAGTGAGCGGAGAAAGTCGCGGACATCGCTTTGCAGCTTTGGGTTTTGAGATTTTTCCCTTCGAAGGAGCAAGAACATTAGCACATAGCGTCTTAACTCTTAACCTCATGCGCTGGCTAACGAATAAGACCGACCTAGGAATTGGAATGCTAACTGGCTCTAGCATAGAGCTACTAAAGAATCGCTCTTGGATAATAGCCACTCCCAAGGAAGAAATTCTACATTTCGAAACCGATGCGGACAAGACTATACCTTTCTATTTTGGATTGCCCGGACAATATAAGATTACTAACATAAGCGGATCTAACGTCGATTCAATTAAGCAACGCACTGAGGTTATTACTGCGAATGCATTTCATGCTAATGAGTCAAAGACTTTCGAGATTGCAAATATTCAACTTCCAGCACAACTTGAAAATGCGAGCATCCCATCGGAGTTGCAAGAGCCTCTTTGGCCATATTTAGCGCTCTTGGTTATTATTGTGCTGCTTGTAGAATTTGCAATTAGGATGTTCCCGAATTTCGTTAATATATCGACTCGCTTAGGAACAGGAGATTAGATACGATTAACTATCTTATAGACATAGTAAATTCTAAGTTTACGCATTCTGAATATCTCTGGCTACTTGGCCTTCTTCCAGTTGTAGTCTTAACCACTATTTGGCGTGGCCGTTTTTTTTGGTCGACTCTATTAAGAGTCGTAGCTATTGCTTCGCTAATAGTTGCATTGTGTAGACCTGTAGCTATCGACTCTACGACTAAAAAGGAACTTCTTGCGCTATTTGACGTTTCTTTTAGTACCAGTGGACAAGCGCGGGAGGCATTGGTCGAAGCTATTAAGCCGTATGTTGAGGAGACAGATGAGTTTGTTCTCAAGTTAATTCCATTTGCAAAGCGCGCGCCAAGCGAACCCGTAGCAATAGATGGTCTTTCCTCTCTCGCGCGCTTGAGCGAACTTAGCAAAAAGCTTGAAAATAGTGCTGATTCTGGCGGTACAGACATTGGCAAGGCGATTCAAACTGTTTCTTCTATGGGTAGCTATGGCGGAGTATTATTGTTATCCGATGGCCACGAAACTTTAGGAAATAGTCGAGACGCCGCAGTCATGGCGAAGCGCTTAGGTTTAAAAGTTTTTCCCGTCGTGCCTGACGAAAGCAATTTTAGAGAATTGCGCTTGTCCGTTACCTCTCTTCATGCTGCTAGTGTTGCAAATGTTGGCGAACAAATCCCAGTGCAGACTAGCATTAGAAACGAGCTCGATAAGATAAGCGAAGCCTACTTAGAAATTTGGTTGGACCAGCAAAAGCTTTTTTCGGAAACGGTCACGATACCGCCCAAACAGGAACGGCTTTTTACGGTGACCACCCCGGAAATCAAAGGTGGCTTACAGCGCATACGGGTAGAACTCAAGGAGACGAAAAACTATGGCAAGGGATCTTCGCTTCTCGACGAAAAGCATCGTTGGTTATCGGCAAAAGAGAAGGCTCAAGTTCTATTAATTAGCGGTGCAGACACAGATGCTAGAATACTAAAGCCACTTCTAAAACAAAACGGCTATTCTCTGCACAGCGTAATAGCCGATAGGGACAAGGACATACCGATATCCTTTGAGAAATATTCGACAGTCATACTCAACAATGTCGCTAAGCGCCAGCTACCGGAGTCTTTTCTGGGGAACCTGAAAAATGCTGTCGAGCAAGGTACTGGATTGGTTTTGGTCGGAGGTGAGCGCAGTTTTGGTCTAGGTGGCTACATCGACACGCCTTTAGAGAGAATTTCTCCGCTAAAATTTGCTCCTCCTAGGACAACAAAGCGTCGGCTAAATTCTGCTGTAATACTGGTGATTGATAAATCTCGCAGCATGATTGAGGAAGATAAAATTGTAGCCGCTAAGAGAGCCGCGTTAGTTGCAATCGACGCACTAAAGGACGACGATTTAGTCGGGGTCATAGGATTTGATAGCACGCCGTTTGTTATAATTCGCTTGGACGCTGTGCCGGAGGTTAGGCAAATAGCAAGCAGGCGTCTACAAAATTTAACAGCTGCTGGTAGAACCAACTTACTTCCAGCATTAGCTTTTGCGAAATCGAGTTTGGCCAAGGCAGAGGCGAGTAGAAAGCACGTAATTATTTTAAGCGACGGTAAAGTTGAAAACGCCGATAGCTCATATTTCGATGAGATATCCAGTCTGAGAAAGGTCGGGGTTACCGTCTCGACTATTGCTTTGGGACTTGAAGCGGACGTTCCTTTTCTAAAGGGCCTTTCCTCTCAAGGCAAAGGGGCTTTTTACCACACATTAGATCCGAACCAACTTCCGCAGATTTTTTTGCACGATATTAAGGTTTCGACCGGTGAAAAAACTATGCGCGAAAACGCGCAATTTCCGGTTATTGTGGGATCCGCTCAAGCATTTTCTTCCGATGTCAGCGATTTTCCACCGGTGCTGGGTTTTGTCGAGACATTGCCTAAAAAAGGGTCTGAACTAGAGCTAATAACACAGAAGGATGAAACCAACTTCCCCATCATGGCGAGTTGGAACTACGGCGATGGCAAAGTCATTGCGTACACCTCTGATGCTAATGGTCGATGGTCAAACCCGTGGATTGAATGGCCTAGCTTTAACAAATTCTGGATCGAAATTTTCGAGGCATCGAAGAGCAAATCTAACGAAAACCGCAAAGATGTAGACTTCGATTTAAGGCACTATGTAGATAGAGGTGACCTCGTTCTGGATTTAGCCATTTTCGACACCGCCTTAAAAACTAAATCCTCAGCACCGATTAGTGCAAAAATTCTAGATCCAAACGGCGAAGTCAATGTGCGCGAATTTGAAGCAATCGCCAAGGGCCGCTTTAAGACTAACATCGAGAAGGCTCGACCTGGCGATTATAAAATTGATATAAAATATGGCAAAATAGACTTACCAACTGCTGCTGTAACCATTACTGGTGACGTATTTGGAGAACGGAAGGGCTTAGGCATCGATGTCAAGAAGCTTAGCGAAATTGCTTTTTTAAGTGGTGGTTCACTTAACCCCGCTCCCGCAGACCTACTCCGAAAAGTACGTACTATTAAAGAGGAAAGGCCTCTGCATACGCCTCTAATTATTGCGGCATTTGTGCTTATTTTAATGGAAGCTTTAGCACGTGAACTTATGGGCGTGTCGGAAAACTACCGTTGTCCGACACGCCCATAATATTTGTGCGCCGAAAAAAAACAGTTGCATTCGACCGCACCTAACTTTTACACTTCGGGTTTTTCAGACGGCATGCGTTAAAGCGATAGCTTTTGTGAACCGATATCGTATGTATCTAGTGTAAACTAGGTAGCTTAGCGCTCATTGAGAAGTTCTACTTGAGGTTTTGAGGATTAAATTATGTTTCGTGCGCCAGGAGTAGTTGCCTATTTTTCCATGGAAATAGCTTTGTCGCCCGATATTCCCACATACTGTGGGGGGTTAGGTGTATTGGCTGGGGATACTCTTCGCTCCGCAGCAGATCTCTCGCTACCATTAGTTGCTGTTACTCTTTTACATCGCAAGGGCTATTTTTTTCAGAAACTAGATTCCGATGGGAGACAAACGGAAGAGGTTGTTTATTGGAAGGTTGAAGACTTTTTTCAGGAGATGGGTGGTCGCGGCATGATAGAAGTTGATGGTCGCGAGGTTTTTTTGCGTGCATGGAAGTACACGGTGAAGGGAAGAGGTGCGCGCAATGTGGAAGTTTTTCTACTCGATACCGATCTTCCGGAGAACGATCCCATGGATCGCTCCTTGACCGATCAACTCTATGGGGGCGAACCAATATATCGCCTTGCGCAGGAAATAGTTTTAGGCATAGGCGGAATAAGGATGTTAAGGGTGCTCGGATACGACAATATTCGGCGCTATCACTTAAACGAAGGGCATGCGAGCCTCTTAACGTTAGAACTGTTGGATGAGGAAATTAGGCGATTGGGTGAGACTGAGTTATCAGAATCGGCTCTTAGCGCCGTGCGTCAAAAGTGTGTATTTACAACGCATACTCCCGTAAGCGCTGGCCACGATCTATTTTCCATTAACTTGGCAAAACAACTACTTTCTCCAAAAAACATTCGCTATATTGAACAGCGCTTTTTGCAAGATGGTTGCCTAAACATGACTCACTTGGCATTACAGAACAGCCACTACGTTAACGGCGTTGCCAAGCAACATGGAAAAGTCTCTCGCAAGATGTTCGTAAATTACGTAATCGATTCGATTACAAATGGCGTTCACGCCACTACTTGGGTATGTAGGCCATTTGCTGAACTCTTCGATCGCTTTATTACTGGATGGCGAGAAGATAACGCTAGTCTGCGCTACGCTGCCGGGCTTCCTCGGGCAGAAATCTGGAATGCGCATAGATCTGCAAAAAAAGCCCTTTTAGATTTCATTGCCGAGCGATTAGGCGTAGCGCTTGACTTGGATGCATTTACAATAGGTTTTGCTCGCCGCGTAACGGCTTATAAACGCCCAGATTTAGTCTTTGGCGATATTGAGCGCTTGAGAAAGATTGCTAAGAGCACTGGCAAACTTCAGTTTATTTTTGGCGGGAAGGCTCATCCTCATGACCGGCATGGAAAGGAATTGATAGAAAAGATCTTTGCGGCCGCAAAACATTTAAGCAACGACATTAAAATTGTTTATCTCCCCAACTACGACATGCATATTGCCTCTAGACTTACTGCGGGCGTGGATTTATGGCTCAATAACCCCCAACCTCCTATGGAGGCATCTGGAACTAGCGGAATGAAAGCAGCGCTGAACGGCGTTCCATCTTTAAGCGTATTAGATGGTTGGTGGATAGAGGGATGCATTGAAGGAATAACAGGCTGGGCAATCGGGAACTCTAATGAAATAAGTCACGATGGACATCTCGCGGCTAGTCACGCAGAAGATCTATACAATAGGCTAGAAAACACTATTTTGCCTATGTATTACAACAACGCAAACGATTACATCCAAGTCATGAGGAGCGCCATAGCACTAAACGGCTCATTTTTTAGCACTGAGCGCATGATGTTTGAGTATGTGTTAAAGGCGTACTATTGATATTAGCGGTAAAGCGATTCGCTCCCATTATTAGCGCCTGCACTGCTCGTACGACTTAGCGGATGGGCTAATAGCTTGCACCCCATCTATGTCTTGACCATGTTGCAAATCTTCGGTGAGCAATATTTCGCACTTGCGAATTAACAACACATACCGTTTCCAAAAAGTAAAATATTTAACTTACTTTTTGGAAACGGTATAGAATCGGTAGCCGAAGTCGCTAGAATAAGCATTACAGTTTCCAGAAACGCCGTCAGGCGACGGCGGCGAGGCCGTACTTCTTGACCAGGGCAAGAAGCTTGAGTGAGGGGCCGGAAGGCTTCTTTTCGCCACGCTCCCATTGGCTTATAGAAGTTAGCGGCACATTCAGATAATGGGCGAAGACGGATTGACTGACATTCTCGCGCTCGCGTATGGCGCGGATTTCCTCGGCGGTCAGCTCGTCAACTGGGGTCAAGCAAGACGCGTCGAACTCCTGCATCGTCCGCTTGTCGATGACACC
>JADLFC010000167.1 GCA_020845775.1 Deltaproteobacteria bacterium | reverse complement strand
CTAGTCCACTCTAAACGCTCCTCTATAAAGGAATCTTTTTGTCTGCCATAGGCGTTTCTAGTAACGTCGATGTCGAGCACATTTAGAGATTCTTGCCGAGGAGAAAATACGTTCTTTGCTAGCAAGATAATTCCTGCACAAGTGGCTAGTACTGCTAGGCCGTCGCTTGCAATATCTCTAATGCTGCGACGAAACTTGGCATCCATCAGCTTTAACATCGCGGGCGACTCGCCACCGGGTAAAATTAAGCCAGAAATATTAGAAAGTTGTTCAGCTTTTCTAACTTCAATAGACGAAACTCCAAGACTACTCAATTTGTCGCGATGCGCTTGAAAATCGCCCTGAAGCGCTAAAACGCCTATTTTTATTTCCGATGACCTATGCATTCTACGCAATTAGCTATCGCTAGTTCATAGCTACTGATCTACCAGCCCCTTCGAGCCAAACGTTCTTCGGCGGTTAAACTTTCTATATTAATTCCAGGCATCGCTGCTTTAAGCCCTCGCGACACCTCGAGCAGCATTTTAGGATCGTCGAAGTGCGTTACAGCCCTCACTATAGCTTGGGCCCTTTTGGCAGCGTCCTCTGATTTAAATATGCCAGAACCCACGAAAACGCTTTCCGCACCGAGTTGCACCATTAGAGCCGCATCGGCAGGGGTTGCCACTCCGCCTGCTGCAAAATTCGGAACTGGCAACTTGCCCTTAGCGGCGACGAGGCGCACTAGCTCGACACAGGCTCCAAGCTCCTTTGCAGTTGTAACTATCTCCTCTGAGGAGAGCGTAGTCAAATGGCGCATCTGTGATGTAATGCATCGCATGTGAGTAACTGCTTCTACTATATTTCCCGTTCCAGCTTCTCCCTTCGTTCGAATCATTGCAGCACCTTCGCTTATGCGTCGCAGTGCCTCCCCCAAATCCCTGGCACCACAGACAAAGGGAATGTTAAACTTAAACTTATCAATGTGATATTTTTCATCCGCCGGTGTTAGAACTTCGCTCTCGTCTATAAAATCAACTCCAAGTTCGCAAAGAATTTGCGCTTCGGCAAAGTGACCAATTCTTACCTTAGCCATAACAGGGATGCTAACGGCAGACATGATTTTTTCAATTACATCTATTGATGCCATGCGAGCTACTCCACCATCCTTGCGAATATCGGCTGGAACGCGCTCCAACGCCATAACCGCAACTGCCCCAGCATCTTCGGCAATTTTCGCCTGTTCGGGATTAACGACATCCATTATGACGCCGCCCTTAAGCATATCCGCTAGCCCGACTTTAAGTTTTAATCCTTCTGTGCTCGTCATCTCCCTTAGTCCTCTATGAAAGCTAATATATGAGTGGTTTGGTATATTAATGTAGCCGAGGGGTATTCTACAAATATTTTTGATAATTGTCGATCGTCTGCGCTCTATATATATAGAAGTTTGCAGAAATTCTTTTTCCCATGAAGTTGACTAGGTAAATGAGTAGAAGAAACCTCAAATTGCTTGGAATAATTGTAATGCTCCTCATCGGATCCTTGTTCTGGAGGTCGTCCGAAGAACGCGATGTTTCGCTTACCTCGGAAGGGTCGAATAGAATGCTATTTGGCGATGTGCCTTCAGAAAAAATTGCCAGGGTTATAATAGCCGATGGCAGTGGTAAGTCCGAATTGCTGCTAGTCGACAATCAATGGGTTTTGCCGGCGCGCTCCAATTATCGCGCGGATAACACAAAAGTCCAGGCCTTTGTCTTGAATCTATTAAGTCTAAGCGTTTCAAAGGTAGTTAGTAATTCGACTAAGGATTACGAGAAGCTAGGGGTAGGCGAGAGGTTGGACGGGAGTGGTATTGGAAAGGTGTTATTTTTTGATGTCGAGAATAGTGTGCTAGGCGGTTTGCATGTGGGATCTCTTCGCGAGCGCGCAAATTCTTCGCCCCAAAAACCTAAAATATTTGATGGGCAGTATCTTCGGCGAGTTGGGGAGAATGCAGTGTATCTCTTAGATGAGGCAATTTCGATAAATTCTTCTAACTTGTTTTGGCTGGATTTGAGTCTAGCTAACGTGCTTACGTCTAGGATTGAATCGGTTGAGCAGGCGAGACTTAAAAGCGATGGAGAAGTTTTAGTAGAATTTGAGTTGATCCGAAATGCCGCGTTTCAAGGCGCAAGCGACACATCCTTTGTCCCAGGCGGAACAGTGGTCGAGGGAGCTAGAGTTCGACCACTTACTATTTCACAGGTAGTTTCAGGTTTAGAAAATCTCAGGCTTAACGATGTGGCAAGACGAACAAATGCCGTTGGCAATGGTGCCCTGCCAGTGGAGTTTGATATGAAAACTACCTACAGGCTTTTAAATGGCCTTTCCTATGCAGTTTCTACTCATGAATCTAAGGAGAGTGAAAAATACTATGCCGCGATTGAAGTCAAGTTCGACATGGAACGCGCGTCTCGCTTGGTAGAAAGGGAGGAGCAAGCGAAGCAAGAAGAGGCATCGTCCATCGGTAGCGGGGATGATTCCAATAGTAAGAAGATTGAACGTGAACTAAAAATGTCAAATGTCGAGGAGGCTAAAGTTTTAAATGAGGCGTATGCGCCGTGGATTTATGAACTGCCGGACTATCTGGCCCAGAAATTTCGCAGTAGCAAAGAAGATCTGTTCGAGAGAGCCGAATCTCAAAAACCCGTTTTCTAAACTCAATAGTACTTAACAGATTTTACCCGAGTCCCTCTTTGCTGAGTTCCGTGAACGCTTACAATAGCATGAAGCCATTTAGTCACATTTGGCATTGCGACGCGACTAATTACGCTGAATTCGGAGCTAGTAACTTTAGTGTGCTTGGCAAGGAGTGGATCCCCAAGAACCAGTGGGTAGAGGATGTCTTTTGTTATTGGCAGATTTAGGCGCTGTTGAGCGAGTTCAGCAGCTTGGGATTCTGAAAAGCCTACGGCTATCAACACCTCATAAGGTGCAGTATTTACATTAATTCGCCGAATAATAGCACTTGGCTGATCGGAGACGCGTATAAAAGGAGCTATCCTTCGCACTCGCTCTGCCGTCATGCCTGGAACGAGTTGCAATTCTGTTAGACTTTTTAGTGGCCGGTCAAAAAACATATCGCTATTGGAGCTCGATTCTATGCCCTCGCCATCAAAGGAAATGTTGCTGTAAGAGGTATCGTCTGGGTCAATCCAGTCGTGAATTATCGCTACCTGTTGACCAGCCTCATAAGCTAGATTCCCAGGAGTTCGGTACTGTTCGGGGTCGTAACTTTCGCTAAGAAATCCAGCGGCAATAAATATTTCTCGAACTGAGTTTTTCCAAAACAAACTCGACTCCTGCAGAGGGTTCGCCTTTTCTTGTGCCTGCGGGTTTGTTGCCTCTACGAGACTTCCGCCATGTGGATTGGGATTTGGCGTGGGTGGGTCGGCTATGGAATTGATGTCAATTTTTCCCTCTTCGTCGACTATGATTAATCTCGTATTTCCTTGAAAATCCGAGATAGGTAACGTCGGTGCGGAGCCTATCAATGCCCACGGTTCGCCCAACCAATCCTCGTTAATGCCATCTAGTTTCGGTAATTCGAGCAGCAAGCGAGCAAAGTTCAAGGTGGATTTAAGGATGTATTCCGCTTGAATTGATTCACAATATGCGCGTGAGGTACGAGTATCGAAACGCATTCGATAAGAAAAATCCATTACCAATATGCTCGCAAGGGCAAGAACAAATACTGTCATGAGCAGGGCGAGACCCGACTCATCTTTGCTCCGCAATGAGATTTTTTTTGCAATTAGTCGAGTTAGGAAAGCGATTACTACCACTTTATATTACGACAACATGAGCTCCTTTTCCCTTTCGCCAGAGGGAGACCGCAAGTTAAATAGTATCTCGCGAGCATCATCGCGAATCATGCCTGAAAGCCCATTAATTAGCTGAACATGCCTACTTACTTCCTGCCAGTTTTCCAAGGTAAAATGCTTACAAAGATCATTCCCCAACGTGCGCTGCTTTCTTAAAATTTCCTCATATGAGTCAATTCTGCTAAGGAGTTCAACAGGCGGTTCGTGCTTAGCCCGCAGAGAAACTCGCGCAGACTCAATCGCTTGCTCAAGGTCATTTAGAGAATCAAATAGTCTTTTGATCACTAGATGTTTCACAGAGGTTCTCCTTAAAAAATAGCTAGTTCAATTGCTTTGCACAGCAATGAGCAGCAAATGCGTGCTCATTCCCTCTTACGTAACGGCTATAGCCTTTGTGGGGAAACAAATACACCCTACAGCAAATATGCGGCCAAACACAACTTGCTTTTAATATGGGGAGTTATAAAATTTATGTGAACTAAGAATGTCGCCAAAATGTGCGGTGTTTTTCTCTGATATGTGGGCTTACTACTCAAACAACGTGGAGGTAAGAGGGGTTAGACAGGCTGTCTAAGAATGAGTCGACCTGTCGCTGAATAATTCAATTGCGATTTCTACTGCGTGAGCATGTAGAAATTATCGGATTCGTCCCAGTTTTTCTTTAACTATTTTTGGTACCGCCATCCACCTTTTTGGGTTTTCCCTCTTGGTGCACAAGTGGTTAATGAGTGGCTCGACTTGAGCGGCTGAAACTATTGAGTTGTTGTCGAGAATGACTAGTGGCGCTTGCTCGCTCGGCTCCTTATGTGAGTCGGCTCTCTGGATGCTAAGGACGTAATACGTTGGGTCAAGTCCAAGATTACTAGCTATTTCTCGGGCTCGGACTAGCAATGGATGCTCGCTGCACTCGCCAGGCGCGCATGGCGCAGACTTATCCAAATCTAGTCTAATGGTTTTAAAAAGCTGTCTATCGCGCAAGCGAATAGCGAGGTCTCTTAGTATGTGGTCTTTGCATTCGCACCAGCTTTCAGTGTGATAGCTCCACCAACCTTCAGTCATTTTAAATATGGTTTCAAGCGGAAGCTGATGGGCGTAATTGTTAGTAGTTATGGCACTAAACATGACGTCATCGCAAAAAATGCCTAAGTCTTCTAAAGCATTTCTCGGCGAAGGATTACCTGAGTATGGTTTAGTAGAGACGACTACGAGATCGCGAAGTCTCCTAATCAGGCTAAACATTAAAGCATCCGCCGATTGAAGGACTCTGTGTTGATATACCTGACGGTACATTGATTCCCTAGCGACGAAGAAGTGAGTGAGAGCGTCTAGCCTATTTTCTTGAATGACCAAATGTCCATCTGGAGACAAGCTAAAAGCGTCAATTAATGCCAGCACGTTGTAGCGTCCATAGCTAACGCTACACATTGCGCTGTCGACGATGGTCCAATTTCCTCTATCGGCATTCCAGCCAGCCCCTGATATTATTGATTTAGTCCAGGGCGGTAGAGAGCTGTCGTCAAGCAATATTCGCGAGACCAAATCTGGCAATTCCTTGCGCGCAGATTTTAATATCCTGCTAATTTCGGCATCCTCCTTAATAACTCTAACGCTAATGCCTTCGTGATCGTCAGCGGTATCGCGGCCCCACAATTTTGCTGCAACGTGAGAACCTGGAGCTACGTGTCCAACATCGTGGAGTATGGCCGCACATGCAACGGCGTCTCTATATGGCATAACCATTTCGGGACTGATTTTTAGCAAGCGATCCATCAGCAACATAGAGAGATAGGCAACGCCTAAACTGTGTCCGAAACGCGAATGTTCGGAATACATGTACACTAAATTCGTGTTACCGGTCTGCCGTATGTGGCGAAGACGCTGCATCCAACGCGTTTCAACTAATCTTAAAACGAGATTTCCTACAATGTCGGCAGAATCGAAAATTAAGGTTTGATGCGCAACGTCGGCAAAACTAACCGTCGACGAAGAGTTGCCTTTGCCAGCAGCGTGAACATTATCTGGCCATGCGGCATCGTCCATTCTAGCAAACCTTCTCCTGTGAAATAGACTCTTGCGGTTTTAGCGGTAGCCTATCGACGATCTCCACGGAAAATGCCTTAATCCCCGCTAACTCCTGACTGCTATTGGTAAGCAGTTTAATGCGACGGATTCCAAGTGCCGAGAGAATTTGAAAGCCTATCCCGGTTTCTCTTAGTTCGCGGCTCTTAGTCGGCGTAAAAGCGCTTTTTCTTGCAAGTGCCTCCACCTGTGCCTGCAAAACTCCCTTCTTGGGATGCCGAATGTAAACCAATACGCCGCATCCGGCCTCGCTAATAGTGCTAAGCGCGCTGTGAATTGAATCTCTAGTGTTGGCATTGTCAATTCCCAAAAGATCCCCAATCCTATGCTCAGCTTGAACTCTGACTAACACAGCTCGGCTCGTTCCGTCCGAAGCAAGTTCGCCGATGTCTCCTTTTATGAGTGCAAGATGCTCACTGTCATCGCTCTTGGAGCGAAAGACGACTGCGCGAAAAGTGCCGTGTTGTTTTAACGGTATACGAGTGTCGGCTATTTTCTCGATAATGTTTTCCGTAGCGAGTTTGTGTTTAATTATATCCGATATTCCAACGGTTCTGAGGTCGTTAACATCAGCTAGTTCAAGTAGTTCCTCGTAGCTTGCAAAATCGCCATCCTTATTTAAGCAGTGGCAAATAGCTGCAACCGGAACCAAATTAGCAAGTTTTAGGAGATCTGTGCTCGCCTCTGCAATTCCACTGTTTACTAAAACTCCACCATTGTTTGCGCGTAGTGGAAAGATGTGACCAGGCATGACTAAGTCTAGCTTGGGGTGAGCGGTGGTGGCTAGGGCTTGTAAAGTCGCTGCTCGATCGGAAGCGCTAATTCCAGTTGTGACGTTATTGCGAGCATCGACGCTTACAAAAAAGTCTGGAGCCGAGTTTGCCTTTGCGGGAGTCATCATGTGAAGTCCTAAATCAGCTAATCGCTCCTCAGTTATAGCAGCAGATATAACTCCGCGACCAAAATTGACCATGAAGCATATGTCCCTGCTGAGAACTTTCTCAGCAGCTAGCACTAAATATCCGCTAATATGCTTACTGGCGTCGTCGATTGCGACTATAAGCTTTCCCGCTTTTAGTGCTTCTATGGCCCGACTTACTTCTGTATTCTCTTGCATCTAAAAAACCTTTTATGCACTAATATTGTCGACAAATCTTGTGCGCCGAAAAATAGGCTTTCCCTATGAATGTGTCCACGTGCTAAGAATTATTGTTTAGGCGTAATTTTTTATTCAAATGGCCCTTTCGATTGTTCTTGTAGCATAGTGTGCCAAAATTGTCAGGCCTAGGGGGTCACAACATGGTGGATATTATGAGAGTTAGTTATTTACATGAGTATTTTATGAATTGTGGCTTTTTACTCGTCTTAGTAGGCCTTGGTTTTATAGCTATCCCCTTGGCTGAGGCGATAGAGCCAGCCGCGCAAAAGGTGGATATTGGCTTGTCTCAAGGAGCAAAGGTTGCTGAGGGAGAGGTTGCGAGCATAGAAGGCGATGGAGGTGAAATTGGCCAAAATGTCAACGTAAGAATACGATCTATAGAAATTGCGCCGACCGCAGTTCTGGTGAATCCTGGAACTACGGTAATATGGGTAAACGACACGTCGAGCCCTTTAAAGGTGAAGTTTGTATCGCGGGCAGTTTCTACTACGTGCAAGGCCCCTCTAGGCTTTATTATTGGGCGAAAGGGCATTTACGAGTCTAAGGAGCTTAATAGCGGCAGTGCTGCTAGCTTGTGTTTTCTCGAAAAGGGAAAATACGAGTACGTGGTGATATTTCCGCGCGATGCCGTAGTGGAGAAGAGTGGGGAAAGTGCGGATGGGAAAACGCTTCTAAGCCCGATGAAGGGCTTGGTTGAGGTTGGTGGATAGAGTCAGTCATTCCCCAAAAATGTTGATGCTATGCGTCGTTCTGGCATGTAGGAATGTTTTTATTTTTATTTTAGCCAGCTTTTTTTTGCCTCTGTCAGCGTTTGCCGATGATTTGATTGTTGAGTATAAAGTATCGCCTCCGCGGATGGGGGAGGCTTATGATATTTCGGCGCTTCAATTTACTTACCTCGACAATAAAGCTTTTAACGCGACTGAGATAAGGAATAAGAAGGTAGTCTTGTATTTTTGGTCAATATATTGCAGCAGTTGCATGGAGCATCTTCGAGAGTTTGATGCCTGGCGGGATAAGTTTATCAGTCATGACGTAGCTTTTGTTAGTGTTCATCTATTTGAAAGTGACGGCAAGAAGGTGGCGGCGAAAGTAGCTAGTTTGGGAGTTAATTTAACAGTCTTGTTATGTCCTACTTGGGTGCGCGATTTGCTTGGAATTCGCGAGTTGCCAACGGCTTTATTATTTGACAGTTCCGGGATATTTGTTGGGCGGCTAGATGGCATTTCTAGTAGCGAACAATTGGGCGCAGAGCTATTTAAAGGGCAGGTTGAGGATGACTCTCCTTAGGTGGGGCGTAGACTTTTCTGGAGTTAAGTGGTCAATTTCCTAAAAAATTTTAGGAGTATGGACGAGTTTTTGTTCTTTAGTTTTGCGTTAGAAAGCGAGTTTAGCTGAGTGCCGCTTATAACAACTGGAGTTGGAGCTGCTTTTTTCGTTACGCTGTGTAGCTTTGAGTTGGTGCTAGGCTGCGTTTTTTTTCGCCTTGCGCTAGCGTTTACTAGTTGCTGTTCTGCTTCCGGAGCTTGGTCGTGCATGAGTCGCCAAAGGGCGTATCTACCGCAGGCGGAAGAGAAGTTGCAGATCAGCAGATGGTGAGTTTCTAATGCAGCCGAGTCTATTGACATTTTGTAATCGCGGCCAGTTTCTAATAAAAAGTAACTGTGAAGTATTTCTACCCAATTTTTTCGTGCGCGATATGCAGATAGCTCGTCCTCGTATTGGCCAATGAGGGCTGCTGCTTCGGCGTTAAAAAGTAGTCCAGAGCCATTTCTGGCCTCGCTTAAGGTAGCTCTTTCTATTTCCATGGCCATAAAAACCGGTGGTTCTTGCAGTTTGGATTAAGTCGTTCGGTGCTTTATTTGGTATCGTCATAAGTTGTGAACTTCTTTACGGATATGCTTAGTAAAAGTTAGGAAGACAGTTGCCTTAAATGCTCGCGAGTTTTTTGTGAACTCTAGACGTTTGTGTGCGGAGCGCGGTGCCGGGTTGTGTATCTTTTGCGCTGGGATTTATTCGTGATATTTAGGGGTTATAGCGACTCGCAGTAATTTAAAGGGAGGTACGGGTATTGGATAATGTAATATCGCATGCGGTTGAACGGAGCGGGTTTCGACCGATGGTAGGGGCTTTGCCGATTGATTGCGGACTGGCTTTTGCGTTTAGCCACAAGTGGTCGCTTATTAGGTTGGCAATTGTTCCACTGTTGTTAGAAATTTTAGCAAGTTATGTCGCCAATTCTAGTAATTTGGCTCGACCTGCCTGGCTTCTTGGGGTTGTTATTCCGGCTATTTCCTCTGTGTGGGTTTTTTCTGCCGTTTTAATGCTGGCTGTAGACGAATTAAGGAATGAAACCAAGCCTCTATGGGAAGTTATAAAGAGGTCTTTTTTTTACATGCCTAAGGCCTTTATAAGCTATAGCGTAGTCGTTTCTATCGTAGTAGTTGGTCTTTATCCATTGGTAGTGCCTGGCTTTTTGTTTTTCTGTTTCTTTATGTGGGCGCCAGCATTTTGCGTTGGAGAGGCGTACTGTCATAAAGGAAAAGAGAGCGAAACAGAGGAACTTGAGGAAGAGGGACAAGTCCTGCTTTCGAGGAATAAGGCTAAGAAGTATTTTTGTAACTTGTTTCCCTGGGATCTCGGCTTAGTTCGCTCGTCTCGCCTTGTTACTAAGCATTTATCTACGACAGTTCAGCTTTCCTTAATTTTACTTGCGGGTCTAGTTGTGCCCATCGCGTTAATTGGCGTAGCTACTGCATCTAGCGGTCAAATGTTTGCCGTTGTGATTCGAGAGGGTCTTCTTTCCCTAGTAGGCGTTTTTATCACGGCCATTTGGGCGGGCACATTTTTAAACATATTGCCAACTGAGGCGCTGAGAGAAATAGGTATTGTTGAACCTAGGGGTCGGGAGATCTTGTTAAAGAATGGACTGGCGAGCAGGTTTTGTCGCGTGCAGGGTAGATGGATTCCAAGCGTTATTTTGCTTTTGTTGACGGTCATTTCTGCTTGGAGCATGGTGCAACAGTCAGTTAAGTTGAGTCAGGTTCCGGCATCGGCAAAAGTTGATGTCGCGTCGGCCGAGATTAAAGAGAGTGAATTTGTGCTAACATTACACCTACGAGACGAAGAACAAAACTTTCGTTGGCTTGCTCCAGAAAGATTTATGGTAGCGGTTAATTCGGCGCAGCCGTTAAGTGCGGAGAGCACTAGCGTGTTTCCAACTGACGAAACTGTTTCTGAGGGTGCGCGCATTGCCCCGCACCAAGCTGTTTTATTTGGACAAGATGGGGCAATTCTACCTTATGTACATCCTGCCCACCGCATGGGGGAACTCCAGCTCGTTCTGCATTTTGAACGATCGAAACTACCGATTGAGGAAGATAGTAATTTTTCTCTATACTATAAAACGATTTTAGGAGATGGGAGTAAGCTATATCAGGGCTCGTTGAATAAGAACTGGTAATAGTAGCGAGGCCGAGGTAAAGTGACGCATTGAGGGTTTATTTGTGGAAGCTTTGATTCAATTATTTGACCTATTTCTTCATATCGATAAGTACCTGGATATTATCATTCGGGACTATGGTGCGTGGACGTATGGGTTGCTGTTTGTGGTGGTATTTTGCGAAACCGGCTTGGTCGTGACTCCTTTTTTGCCCGGCGACTCGTTGCTCTTTGCTGCAGGCGTGTTCGCGGCACGCGGATCGCTAGATGTTTGGCTTCTTGGGCTTTTGCTTTTTGTAGCAGCTGTTATCGGAGATGCAGTCAATTATGCGGTAGGGGCTTATATAGGACCCAAGGTCTTTGAGAGGAAAGGTTCTAGAATTTTTCGCCCGGAATACCTCGAAAAAACTAGGAGTTTTTATAATAAGTACGGCTCGAAAACCATAGTGATTGCTCGTTTCGTTCCCATTGTCCGTACATTTGCCCCTTTTTTAGCTGGGGTCGGTTCCATGCGCTATCGGCACTTTGCCATGTTCAATGTTTCTGGTGCCGTGCTTTGGGTAGTCTTGTTTGTCGGCGCTGGTTTCTTATTCGGAGAGCTTGAATTTGTAAAAAAGAATTTCACTGTGGTTATCTTTGCGATTATCCTTCTTTCTATACTCCCTGCGGCAGTAGAGGCATGTCGTGCTAGACGTGTGAGTAAGGCTAGTTGTTTGGTGGAAAACTAATCGTATCTGCGCGTTATTTCAATAGGTTGAATATGAGGCGTACTGGACTCGAACCAGTGACCCGTTGCTTAAAAGGCAACTGCTCTACCGCCTGAGCTAACGCCCCTCATTTGCAGGAGCGTGAGACTCTCGTATTTTTGCATGCGTTGTCAAGACTGATTAAAGTCTAAGATTATTGAGAGCAGTCAGTAATCTTGAGGATTCAAGTAGGTTATTAATTTGTCTCTGCACGTCGAGAACTCTTTGAAAGGTTGCATCGAGGTCGCTGGCGGAAGTTTCGCGGTCTAGTTTAATTAACAAGCGTTCATAGGTTTCCAATAGTTCATGCATTTCGTTTTTTTTCTCTTCGTCCTGTAAATTCGCCTCAAAAATTTGCCTAAACGACACATGGCGTTTATAGGCACGAGGAAGAAAACGATTTAGTTCCGTTATAGGCATGTTGCTTTTCATATTATTTGCAGGATGTGTCGAACGCAAAGGAAGTGTCTCCCGAGCCATTCTTTTTGACCGATTTCTAAGCAAAAGACAATCCCCAATTAATATTATTAAGTGCCTCGTGGCTATGAACTATTGAGTGAGGTAGGGTATTGACAAAGCTAAGGCATGGGGGGAGATTTGGTGCCGGATTTATTGTATCAATAGGTGTTTTAGTGAAAAGTTATGAAATTAATTAAAAAAACTTTTATTGTTTTTTCCTTGTTAGCGGTTGCAGGTTGTGAGCGCAATTGGCGCGATGTGGGCGGAAAAGGCGATGTGATAACTGCGCCGAAATACGAGACCTCTGCTAGCGTCTCAGCAGTGCCGGGAAACTCGCAAATTGCCGAAGTAGCTCCCAAAGGCGCTGGGCCAGATGGAGCTGCGTTATACGCTAGGCACTGCGCTGCTTGTCATCAAGCTACCGGCCAAGGAATCCCCGGAGTTTTCCCGCCACTCGACCAAAGCGAATATGTGGTAGGTGACCCGAATCACTTAGTCGCCATTGTAAATTATGGGCTGCTTGGGCCAATAACCGTAAACGGTGCGGCTTACAATAGCGCCATGGCGGCTCTTGGCACACAGATGAACGATGAGGAGCTTGCAGCAGTAGCTTCGTACGTTAGGGGTGCTTGGACCAACAAGGCTTCGGCGATTGATAAGTCTGTCATTGCCGAAGTGCGAGCAAAGTGGGGGCAGCGTGGGCCGCTTACGGTTGCTGAGCTCAGCGGCAAGTAGGCGCTTAAATCTGCATTCCTAGGTTAAACAGTGGAAACAACGCGCGTTAGATTTGCACCTAGCCCCACCGGCGAACTTCACGTCGGCGGAGCGCGAACGGCACTGTTTAACTACTTTGTGGCAAAAAAAAATAAGGGCACATTTATCCTCCGCATCGACGACACCGATCGAGAGCGCTCGAGACCCGAATTAGAGCGGGATATCTGCGAAAACCTGCGTTGGCTAGGCATCGAATGGGACGCCGGGCCCGATAATCCGGGAAGTTATGGTAGTTTAAGGCAGTCTGAAAGGCTTAATAGGCATTGCCAAGCGGCTCGCGAGATGTTGGCTAATAACAAGGCCTATTGCGATGAAGGTGGAGCACTGCGCCTAAAATATCCAACAAGTGATATTGTAATAAATGATGTCATCTGCGGAGAATGTGTATTTTCGCCCAAAGCCCTGGGACCGGAACCGGTCATCCTCCGCCAAGATGGCACGCCGACATATCACCTAGCCTCCGTAGTCGATGATGCTGACATGGGGATTACGCATGTAATAAGAGGTCAGGATCACCTCACTAATACGGCAAAGCAGGTTCTAATTTTTCATGCGCTCGAAGCTAGACTTCCAGTATTTGCGCACCTGCCGCTTATTTTGGGTACGGATGGCCAGAAACTTTCTAAGAGAAACTCAGAAGGTTTAGCCGCCGTTTCTCAGTTTAGGACAAGTGGATATTTGCCACAGGCGCTTGTGAACTTCCTAATGCTTCTAGGTTGGTCACACCCTCAAGGCAAAGAACAAATCTCTATAGAGGACGCAGTTGAGGCTTTTTCTTTAGATCGAGTCGGAAAGACGGCCTCTATATTTGATGTGCCTAAGCTAGATTGGCTTAACGCTTGGTGGATAAAACATTTGCCCGTAGAAGAAATTAGCCGTGAAGCATTGCAGTTTACGGCTGAATATAGAGACATAATCCTTCAACGCGGAGACAAGTATTGGCGAGATGTCATAAGCACTTTGCGAGATGAGCTTAGGTCGCTGCGAGACGCAAAAGTGTTGGCAAAGATATTAGTCGCTGAGGAATTTGAAGTTTCTGCTGATTCGCGCGCACTTTTAACCGATTGCGATGAGCAAGCAGTTTGTAGCCAGATTGCAAAGGCATGGCTCGAATTAATAAAGGAAACCGCGACTGAGGGCGATTCGGATTGCTACGATGCAGCGCAGTTTCAGCAACTAAACTCTATGCTTAAGAAGCAATTGGGATTTGGCGGGAAAAAGCTTTTTCAAGTTCTGCGAATTGCGATAACCGGACAACTTTCTGGTCCCGAACTCAAGGCAATAATTCCGTTTATAAGACGAGAGTTGTTGATCGAACGAGCAAGTCAAATACTTGAGAATTTTTAGCCATGTGTGGCGATGGCCCGCTCTATTCCACCAACGCATTTTTAATTAATAGCGCCTATGGCCCTAGCGGGGATCAGAACAATGCCATTGAGGAACTTTCTCGCAACCTGTGCGCTGGCAAAAAGCGACAGGTTTTATTGGGCGTTACTGGGAGTGGAAAAACTTTTACAGTTGCCAAAGTTATTGAAAAGGTTAATCGCCCGGCATTAGTCATAGCGCACAACAAGACATTGGCCGCTCAACTCTATTCAGAGTTTCAAGAGCTGTTTCCCGAAAACGCAGTGAGGTATTTTGTAAGCTATTACGACTACTATCGCCCAGAAGCCTATCTTCCGGCTACGGATACATATATCGAGAAAGACGCTGCCATCAATGAGGAGATCGACAAACTCCGCCACGCTACTACCAAAGCCCTTCTTGAGAGGCGAGATTGCATTGTCGTTGCAAGTGTTAGCTGCATATATGGATTGGGCGCGCCGGAAAACTATTTTAACATGATGCTGTATCTCGAAGCAGGAGACCGCGTATCCCGTGAAGAAGTCGTAAAAAAACTAGTGATGTTACAGTATTTGCGAAATGATGTTGATTTTCGCACAGGCAGATTCCGCGTTCGCGGCGATGTTGTCGAAATTTGTCCCGCCTATGAGGATTCCCGCATTATACGCATAGAGTTCTTTGGCAATGAGGTCGAGGAGCTTAGCGAAGTAGATCGCCTTAGTGCCAAGGTGTTGCGCCGCTTAGAAAGAATCTGCATTTATCCGGCAAGTCATTTCGTTACTACTAAGGAACGACTAAAACAGGCCGTTCAGACTATTAGACGAGAATTGCGCGAGCGCCTGAGCGAGTTAGAGCGACAATCAAAGGTATTAGAAGCAAGGCGTTTGGAGCAGCGCACCCTCTACGACATAGAGCTTTTGGAGGAAATGGGATTTTGCCCAGGGATTGAAAATTATTCGCGACACCTTACCGGAGGCACTCCCGGCGAGCCGCCACCGACCCTACTTAGCTACTTTCCAGAGGATTTGTTGGTGTTTATAGATGAAAGTCATGTCACAGTTCCACAACTCGTTGGAATGTATAGGGGAGACCGCGCGCGCAAGCAAACTCTAGTAGACTATGGCTTTCGCCTTCCATCGGCTCTGGATAATAGGCCGCTTAGATTTGACGAATTTGAGAAAAATGTTGGCCAGGTCATCTTCGTCTCCGCTACACCGGCAGAGTTTGAGATTGGAGCAAGCGAAGGATTTGTAGTAGAGCAAATTATTAGACCCACCGGCTTATTAGACCCTGAAGTCGTCGTGCGGCCTGCGATAAGCCAAGTTGAAGATTTTTTAGGTGAAATTAAGGAAGTCGTCGGGCGAGGGGAAAGGGTGCTGCTCACAACACTTACCAAGAAGATGGCTGAAGACTTATCCACCTATTATAGAGAAATTGGGGTGCGCGTAAGGTATTTGCATTCGGAGATTCATACGCTAGATCGCATTGAACTAATACGAGGTTTAAGAGAGGGCGAATTTGACGTGCTCGTAGGAATCAACCTCTTGCGCGAGGGTTTGGATTTGCCAGAGGTTAGCTTGGTAGGCATCATGGATGCCGATAAGGAGGGATTTTTGCGGTCCCAGACTAGCCTCATTCAAACGATTGGCAGGGCGGCGCGGCATCTCCATGGGCGGGTGATTTTGTACGCGGACGTAGAGACGCGTTCGATTAAGGCAGCAGTAGCAGAGACAAACCGTCGCCGCGAAATACAGCAAAAACATAACGAGACTCACGGCATAATCCCCACACCCGTAAGGCGCGCACGAGACGGCATTGGATTGGTGGCTCAGGAATATGGCGAGTCGGGAGATCGTTTGTGGATGGGAGTTGACACAAATGAAACTATCGCCGGCTTCTCATCCGAGGAGCTCCCACATGATATTGCTGGATGTAAGGCGCTAATCGAGCGCATGAGAGGCGAGATGCTAGGTTTTGCTGCTCAATGTGAATTTGAAAAGGCCGCATCGCTGCGCGATAAAATATCTTGGCTGGAAAAATACATGTTGGGTTTTTGTGATTAATATGGGCTTGTAAGAGTATGGCGAATAATAAAAGCACTGGCAGAGATAACGCTGAAGAGATTGCTTCCACTACCGACAATAAGGCGAGCGCGATAAGCATAGTCTTTGTTTTTTTCGTTGTGGGAGGCATTTTTTTTGGCGCTTTTTCGGGGAAAATGCAGCAAATCACCGAGGAGAGTTTTAATGCAGCTAAAAGCGCGGTGACTCTTGCGATTAACCTTATAGGTGTCATGGCGTTATGGCTCGGCTTTATTCGCATTTTAGAAGCAGGAGGCTTAATGTTTTGGATAGCACGTAAAGTTAAGCCACTGATGACCAAGCTTTTTCCAGAAGTTCCGGCGGAACATCCGGCAATGAGTGCAATGATCCTAAACCTTTCGGCCAATCTTCTAGGATTAGGCAACGCGGCAACTCCCATGGGAATACGGGCTATGGAGGAGTTAAACAAACTTAACCCCTTTCCAGGGATGGCAACTAACGCAATGTGTCTGTTTCTAGCCATAAATACATCTAGTGTAACGATTTTGCCGTTGGGAGTTATAGGAGTAAGAGCTGCGGCTGGAAGCAAATATCCAGCAGAAATATTCTTGCCAACATTAATCGCGACGATTGCTTCGACGACGATTGCAGTAATCGCGGCTACTCTTTTGGCGCGCAGGGATAAGAAATATTTGGAGTTAACTCAGCAGGCTATAACTACACCGCAAGGTGGGTCAAAAGTTTCTAGTAACGAAGTCGATATAGACGCCTCCAAAGCGGAAAACTTTGGCAATTTTAAACACCTGCTTGGCAGTAGCAAAGCTAGTAATCGACTCATAGCGAGTGGGATGTTGCTCATGTTATGTATCGCGCTTGTAGTTCGCGCATTTAAGGCACCAAATATACTTGATTTTCTAAGTAATGAGGTTATGCCGTTTTGGCTGATGCCATTTTTAATGCTCGGCATAATTTGCTTTGGAATAGCTAGAGGAGTGCGGATTTATGAGGCAATAACCGAAGGAGCCAAACAAGGATTTGATATTGCGGTAAGGATTATTCCATTCCTAGTCGTAATACTAGTAGCAATCGGAATGTTTCGCGCATCTGGCGCAATGGAGGTTATGGCAGTGAGGCTAGAGCCGCTTACGGGACTTATAGGCATGCCAGCAGACACATTGCCAATGGCGCTAGTTAGACCCCTTTCGGGGAGTGCGGCTTTTGGGATTATGAGTGCGCTAATAGAGGCGGATCCAAATTCTTACTCGGCTTATGTAGCCTCTACCATGCAGGGAAGTACCGAGACGACTTTTTATGTCCTAGCAGTTTACTTTGGTGCGGTGGGCATTACCAAAATTCGCTACGCCTTAGTGGCTGCACTACTAGCTGATGTGGCGGGTTTAGTTACCTCTTCTCTTGTCTGTTCGGCCATGTGGAGACATTGATGTGACCGACGCTAATAAACTGTTTTCGGCCTGCAAGGAGGATTTTACCTGTTTTCGTTGTGCTAAAGTAGTTAAGGGAAACGGTTATACCAATCATTGTCCACAATGCCTATGGAGCAAACACGTCGACAATAATCCAGGCGATAGAGCTTCAAATTGTGGAGGGGAAATGGAACCAGTAGCAATAGAAAAGAGAGGAAAGCAGATGGCGATCTTACACAGATGTCAAACTTGTGGGTTTGAACGCCGCAATAAGACCGCCTCTGCGGATAGCTTCGAGGCAGTTATTGAAGTTTTGTCTTCCAGCGCTCGACGATGTCCTTAAAGTATGGCAGTGGTCGCGCGCCGCGCACCTGCACGCCATTTACAAAAAAACCAGGTGTCCCACGAACGCCATGCTTGGTGGCCAATGCGACGTCATCCTCTATTACTTTGTCGTACTTGCTCGCGTTGGCGGTTAGGTCAGCCTTGAACTTATCTACGTTAAGCCCGCTAATGCCTTTAGCCATCTCAAGAAATCCTTCATCGGTTAGATTTTGCTGATTCTTAAATAGCGCGTCGTGCATTTCCCAGAATTTTCCCTGCTCGCCAGCGGCCAGTGCTGCTCGCGATGCGGGCTTGGCTTGAGCATGAAAGGGTAGAGGCAAATGCTTGAAAACGACTTTTACGTCATTTGGATATTCCTTTAACAACTCATCCATTACGCTTGCGCCGCGTTGACAATAGGGGCACTGAAAGTCCGAAAACTCAACAACGGTAATTTTTGCATCGGCCTTGCCGCGTGCCGGAGAATTGCTCACATCTAGCTTAATAGGATTATTGAACTGATCCTCCAGCTCTTTTTGCTCGCTCTCTGCAGCTTTCTTCTGTTCGTCCTCTCTCTTTTTCCTAAAATGAGCTTCGAGAACCTCGCCAATCTTTTCGACATTCTCTGGTTTAGCCAAATAAGAATTCATCTGCTGCTCAAATTCAGCAGTATCCAATGCCATAGCTGGTGACGAAGCTAGTAAAAGCAAGCTGGACATTAACATGCCAGCATGTGTTTTCTTTCTCTTTAGGAATATATTTTTTGTAACCATTCTCTATCCTTTCTCCAATCGATTAAAATCTACCCTGGACGTTCTGCGTCCATGTTCGAAAGTCCTTTAAGTATCTACCCCGCACAGTGTTCTTTTGCAAGGAGAACGCTGTAAATTCGCTGGCCCATAGCGAGCAGCGTAAGCGTAGAGAGAAACTGTTCGAGGGATTTTTGGTCGATATCCTGGCTCGTAGCCGCTATTAAAGCTTTTTTGAGGGCCGAGCTAAGAAAACTCACTAACGAGCTGCCTAAATCCGGGCACTTTAAAACGCTTAGATGCGGCATGTCTAACGCAATGTTGGGAATCTCGCTCTGGGGCACCTTGGCACTGGGCGAAGGTGTTGAAGAACTAATCCACGATGCCAAGTTAGTTGTCATAGACTCTGGTGTCTCTCTTGTGAGGGCAATAATTCCAATGCCTGCTAGGGCAGCTATGGCCGCTTCAACGCGCAGTTCTATAATTGCAGACATCTCTGTCAGCGTGCTGCTAACATTTAGAACAGTTTCACAGCTACTTAAGACATACATAGTTGACTTCTCCACGAGATCGCGATTTTCATTTTGAGACGAAAGGTCGATAATTCTAAGATTGCTATTCGACTTGCTTTCTATTAGCGACAGGTTTAGATCGTCAGCAGCCATGCGCTGCAATTCATTATTGCAAAGTGCGACAAACGTGAAATCCTTTATACTTGAAATTACAAGCCTTAGAACGCTCATCTTCCAACAATAGTCTTCCATCGACGAACTCAATAATCCCCCTTGGTTGCTTGAACCTTGGCTTATTTTGTCAGGCATAAAGATGAGCACTGTGGCGCGAGATGATTTTGTAGGCGTGACTGCCTTAAAATTGCCCTCTCTTGCCATGCGCAGGCTATTGGGGAGCTTAAATGGCGGAAGCATCCATGCGTGCGGCGACAACCTTGCGTTCGCTCCCAAAAATTTAAGCGGCGAAAATTTGGACACGACGAAGGGAAGTATTTCTTTGTTTACCAAAAGAGATTCGTGCGAGCTGTGAGAAAAACAAAGTTTAGTGGAAAAATTTAATGGCCTGAATGCATAAGCACTCAGTTGCGAGTTTTCTGTGCTACTAGCGCCTTTAGCGTGGGCGGTTATTTCTGTAATCGCTAGCAAGGACTCATTTTCGTCTTGAGATTTAGTTGCAGTTGACGCCCTGCAGCGGTTTCCGGAGGCTTCCAAAGATGCCGAGATTAGGGCTTGCATCTGGTGCGCCTCAGTAGAACGGTTGTAACAAAGTGCGATCTCGAGCGGCATTCTAAAATGCTCCAAATGGGCTTTTGCCTCAAAGGCAGTTTCTTTAGCCTTTTCTGCAAGTGCGTTTGCCTCGAGTTGTGCAGTTAGAGAATCCTCGTGCAAACAGTAGAGGTACAATGTTTCGTCTGTATCGATGTGAGATAAAGGTGCGGCGACACTAGCCCTAAGCCAGTAATCGTAGTCCTCGTGCCCTAAAAGGCGCGAATCGTACTCTCCAACCATGTCTCGAATACAGCGCCTGTAAAGGAAGCAAGCATTGACAAAGTTATCCCCAAAATCTGCTAAAAGATCCGCTGACAAAGGGAGAAGAAGTTTGTGGCTGGCGTCTGTCTGCTGATTTTGCGGCCTATAGGAGCTGTTTTTTAGTGGCTTTCCATCGCGATCTATCAGCTCCACATTCGCGTAAACTAAACCTATGCTTGGGTTAGCAATCAAATAGTCAGCAAGCATGCCAATAGCCCGGGAGTGGTAGCGGTTATCGGCTGATGTCCATGTCAAGAACCTTCCCTTTGCTGCCGAAAATCCACGGTTTAAAGTCTCGCAAAGTCCTCTATGGGGTTCGTGAAGAACTGTTACTCGGCTATCAGCGAGGAATGGCTTAACAGCGGTTTTAATTTCATCGGTAGAGCCGTCATCAACGATTATTAGTTCCAATGGATAATTATCGTTTGCCAGAACTGAGGAAATCGACTTAGTAATAAAACCACTTTGGTTATAGACGGGTAGGATTACGGATACGAGGGGACGATATACCCAGGTAAGTTTAGTTCTTGTAGTAGCAAAGGGAAAGTTAAAAAATTGCCTGCGCCGCAACATTGCTAATAAATGGAAGTAATAACAAAAAAACACAAACGAGCCTGGTTTCTGGTGTGGAGTTTAATGCAGGCTGGCAATTGCCACAATCGCCCGCCTGCATTTTGAGTGCTTATCAGTTACAAATTTTCGGAACGTAAGATGAAGATAGCTATTTGCGGCATTCGCGGAATACCGGCTAGTTATGGCGGGTTTGAGACTTTCGCCGAAGAGCTTTCGGTAAGGCTCGTGGCCAAAGGGCATGAAGTTCTCGTTTATGGCCGTACGCACGTGATTAGTCATAATGAGCCATATTATCGGGGGGTGCGCATTATACTGTTGCCAGCTATACGGCATAAATACTTAGAAACGCCTTTGCACTCGCTATTGTGTTTTATCGATCTGTGTTTTCGTCGTGCGGATGTAGTGCTCGTCTGCAATGCAGCCAATAGTCCTTTTGCTTGGCTTCTTCGCCTTGCGGGACTACCAGTTGCAATTAATGTCGATGGCATAGAGCGCCATCGCGCTAAATGGAATAAACTTGGGAAGCTTTGGTACAAGTTGGGCGAGATTGCTTCCGTTAAGTTCGCTAACCGCCTAATTGCCGATGCTCAAGTAATAGCCGATTACTATGCTGAGCAGTACTCTGTTAAGGCCGAGGTCATACGCTATGGTTACAACGAGTCGTGTTTAGAGCAGGAAATTACCGCTAAATTAGATTTAAGTTGCAGTGCTGTAGCTCCCGCATCCTCTTGCGTTTGGAATAACGAAGTGTGTGGCAGTTTGGGAGTTAGTCCAAACAACTATGTATTATACGTTAGTCGACTAGAGCCGGAAAACAACGCGCACGTAGTGATTGAGGCTTATAATGGGTTGCCGCAGCGCATTAGGGACTCGATACCGCTAGTTGTAGTTGGGGATGCTCCTTATGCTGGATCTTATATTGCGCGTCTAAAGCGCATCGCTGGGCCGGGCGTTCTTTTTGCGGGATATCGCTTTGGCGAAGCATATCGTGCTTTGCAACTTGGTGCGCGTGTATATGTTCAAGCTACAGAAGTTGGCGGTACTCATCCGGCTTTGGTTGAAGCAATGGGATTTGCAAACTGCATAATTGCGAACAAAACGCCTGAAAACGAGGAGGTGTTAGGGGACGCTGGACTTCTTTATGAAAAAAATAGTTCGCTAGCACTGCGGAAGTGTTTAGAAGATGTGTTGATGGACGAGAGCGCGTTAAAAAGGTTTAGAAAGCTAGCTCATGCGCGGGCCAGAACAGAATTCGCTTGGGGTAAAATTGTTAATGAATACGAGGAGTTATTAAGGCTAGTTGCTAATGTTCGCGCGTGAGCTCGAGAGCGTTAGCTGTGCCTTGTGGAGTGGTACTGCAGTTGTTTTTTTTCGTTCTAAGAATCCGCACAGAGATGAGAAGTTGAATTTTATTGTGCAAAAAGATTGATTTTGCTTGTCAACAGCACTTGACCTTGCATAAAAACGAGTTTAGCAACGGGTATAGATTTGTTGTGAGAAGTAATTTGTTTTCCTAATAGAGTTATTAAAAGAGAGAGGTGTCACGTGGCGACAAAAGTGAAGAAAACCGCATCAGCTAAACAAAAAACAGCCGCTACGGCAAAGAAGAAAGTAGTGGTGGTAAAAAAGTCAGTGTCGAAGAAACCTGCCAAGGGATCTGCCAAGAAACCGGTCGTAGCTAAAACTAATAAGGGCAAGGTTGCACCAAAGGCTGCAAAGCCTGCAAAAAAAGCCGCAGCAACAAAGCAGCCAAAGGGGGCTATGAAAAAGGGAGCGGCTGCGAAGGTAGCGTCAAAAGTAGCTAATGGGAAAAAGGAGCCTCAAAAGAAAGTAGAGGCAGCAGCAAAACCAGCTCCGACGAAGTTTATTCCCAAACCACCTACAAAGCCAGTTTTAGTCGTTCCAAAGAACGATGAGACCAAGCAATATACTCAGAGCGAGTTTCTTGACTGCGTTCAGAACTACTGTGGCTTTAACAATCGGCGTCAAACGAAGGAGTTTTATGACGATTTTATGGCTGTGATTCAGAACGGCTTAAAAAGTGGCTATAAAATACCACTTCCTGGCTTAGGCAAACTTCAAGTTCGCAAGACTAAGGCCAGAATGGGTAGGAATCCTGCAACTCAGCAACCGATGATGATACCGGCACGAAAAAAGATCGCCTTTACGGCAAATAAGGCATTGAAAGAAGCGGTGCTATAAGAGCCAGGTTTTGGTTTGAGAAAAATATGGCCTGTCGTACTACTAAGTTTAAACGACGGGCCATTTATGAGATAAAAGGCGGGTATGCTAAGTGCGATTTAAAATTATCTCTCTAGGTATTTCCTTACTGTTATTGTTGTCTGCTTGTAACGGCGCAGGAATTGGGACGACGGCTAAGACCTCTGGCAATAGTTCGACTGGTTCTAATCTAAACTCCGGTAACGGCGATTCTATAGGCTTAGGGGATACTCCGTCGCCAATTCCGGGTGGAGGTGGTCTGAGTGGTGGAGGTGGCGATGATGGTGGCAGTGACAGTGGAGGGGGTTCAGGTACAGGTGGTGGAGGTTCTGGTGGCGGTAGCACTGTTAGGGTTAATGTCAATCCCGGCACATCTGGCGGGGTCACTCGCACGAAAGTAGAGTTTTCTGGTCGCAGTGCTGAGGATGGCTTGGCGACAGTTGAGCTCAGTTTGAGCAATACTACTAGTTTTCAGGTAGTAACGCAGAAAAGCGGAGTAATGCTTGGAACTTTGGAATTGCTTAATCCGAGCAGTGCTTCCTTACAAAGCCTGTTCGAAAACGAGCCGCCATTTTCGGATGGGCTAAATTTATTTGATAACTTAAATGCTCTGCCATATCCGAGCAGGTTGGCTGATGAGCAGCTAATCGACGGCGTTTACACTCAGGTTCTGGTTTTCCTAGATAATGGCGAGGCTATTGCTACTAACTTTGATGCAACTGTCGTTGCGAAAAGCGATGCTAATTTGACGTCAGGAGTGTTGCGAACAAATATCTTCTTGCTTGGCTCCGAGGCACAGAAGGACAGCACGGTAGCAATACTCAATAACGCAATTGATGTTTGGAGGGATGTCTACGCCTCTCGTGGAGTCGAGCTAGATATTGAGATGTTTGACGTGAGTAGCGATAGCGGCATAGTGCCAAGTCCTAGCGTTGGTTCATCGTTAATTGCGGACGCCATTAACAGCAACGGTGCTCAAATCGATGCGCTTAACATTTTCGTAGGTGAGGATATTTCTGAAGATGATAGCACGAGTGTCGTTGCCGGAGGTGATGGAACGCTTGGCGTTTTAGGCGTTGCCGCTGGGCGGCCTGGTTCGGCGATTGTTGCTAGTACGAGCTATGTAGCAATTAGCCTCTTGATGCACCAAGGAGGCGATGGCTCGTTTAGTAATGAGGAAGTGGTTGTGCTGGGAGAAACGCTTGCGCATGAAGGGGGGCATTATTTGGGCTTAATGCACCCTGTAGAGATAGTGTCCGAGGATTTTGAATTTGTCGAAGGGGATAGATTAACTGATACTGCTACTTGTGATTCTATTGCGACATGTCGAGGCAGCGGGCTTGTTTCGAATAACATGTTTCCTACGCCTGTTACTGGAGTTGGCAGTCAGCAGGATCTAAGCGCGCAGCAGGGTGGGGTGATTAACTTGCAAGCCATAGTGGACTAAGATTTCTAGGTAAGTTTTTGGATTAGTGTTATGAGCAGAATAGTAAGAGTTGCGATAGTGTATGCGATTGTGCCGCTTCTAATGTTAAGCGTGGCATGTTTAAGGATTGCCCATAGTGATGATGACAAGGTCGAAAAGATAGCTCTCGTTCTTGGGATGCGGCACATGACGGCAACTGTACAAGATTTGGAGCGGATGGCCGGAGGTGAAGATGAGCTAGTGAAGATATTCCTCGAGCTAAGGAAGCTTGAAAACCGGCCGTTTGTTGGCGTTCGAGCCGAGAAATTTCTACTTGGTTATGCCGATAAAGATGCAGTTCAAACGGCTCTTATAGCCGACATGGAGTCGAAAGAGTGGGCTGGTCACGCGAGGTTAATTGCAAAAAATATCGATGTCGTTAAGAACACAGCCGCAAGGCGTCGCCTTGCTCTTGGTGCCGTTTCTCGCGCCAAAAAAGATCCCGAATTTATCCCCCACGCACGCGGCCTTATTAAGAGCTCTGATGTCGAAATCAGTAAACTTGCCCGAGAATCATTTTCTCAATAGTTTTGTCGAATATCCGCCGTGGATAGTGCATTTTTGAGCGCATTGTGTTAGTATTTTGCTCGGTTGTTCGCAATTTGCTTCGTCTGGTGTTCTTTTTGTTGTTCTCGGATTATATACTGACATTTAAATTTGTTGTTTGGGGCGACTATTGCCGGTTAGATCTTTTTTAAAGGACTGGCAGCTCGGCCCGGGTGCGATTGCCAATGTTTAACTCGTATAGGACAGTTTTGATATTATTTCTCGCCGCCTTGCTAGGCGTGTGTTTTGTTTTCGTTGGGATTCCTTCGTCTGAACAATATCAAATTCTCGATCCTTTAGGGGCCTTTGTAAGAGAGGAGACTGCCAAGGTCGCTATTTCTCCTGACACGTCAGAAAAGGGGAGCGAAGCGGGGGGAGTGTATCGGCGAGTTGGACGTATACTTAAAAATCCAGCGGTAGAGCAGGCTGGTCGCATTATCCTAATAGGCGCGGCATTGGAAGAGGGAAGTGCGGAGTCGCTTTCATTGCTAAAGCCCGCGGTACTTAAGGAGCTCCCTGACTATGAGCGAACGATCTGGCCTGCAGTAAGAAAGCACTCTTTGGATATAATCGTCCGCAAATTGACCGAAGACGATTGGAACAACTGGCTTGAGCTGCGGCAGGGATTTAGTACGCGCCTTTCTCCGGCTGAAGCTTATTTGGAAAAGATTTACCTAAACAACAAAGAATTAGCGCTATATTTGGACACTGCTGTTATTTTGCTTAGCAATATGCAGAGGCGAATATCGGCTGGACATCGCTTTGATTTGGAGGCCGAGATTAAGAGTCTTGTGGAGAACGCGCCGAGACTCCTGGGTAAGAAGAAGAGGTTGGACGAGTCATTTGCTACACTAGTAGACTCTTCAGTGACAAGCGACGCCTTTTTCTTGGAGCTGATCGAAAGAAAAAGAGCTGTTTTTGTGGCAACCCTACTAAAACGCCAACCTTATAATGCCGCAGATAATTTGCTACATGTTGCAAGCCTTGCTCCAAAGTATTGTGGCGACGAAGTGTTGCTAGGCATTGCTGACTTCCTCCTAAATATTGCCACAGGTGTTGGAAAGGAGGTGCGTTTTAATTTTCTAAAGCAAGAGGTGACTTCGAGGATCATCCAGACGTTTTCCGCAACGAATGACCGAGTTAAGCGCGCCCTCGCTCAGGCTTATCTGATGGGAGCAATTGATGCCTTGGAAGACGGTGTTCCTAGCTATGCTTTAGATTTTTTTCGCGAAGCCATTACGCAAGACCCATATGTAAGCGGACGCGAAGCTATTCGCTCTCTCTTAATTGAGCGATTCCCCGAAACAGTGACAGGAGTGCTGATTTCGGCCAAGGAGCGTTCGCTATTAGCTATAAACACAACTGCCTTCGATGCAGAGGATTCCGAGCCGGAAGAGGATAGTTCTGGAGTATTCGGCTGGCTCGTACTGCTGGTTTTGGCCGTAGGTGGTGGATATGGCATCGTGGCAGCTAAGAGGACTTTTAATAGTCTCGCTGCCCAGCTTGACCAACCTGTTCAACAATGGACACGAGAGGAGAATAAAACTCTTAGGCCAAAATTCGGCATTCCAAAAGACGACCTAAAGGAAGTGCTGGGACACTGAGCGGCGCCAATTCGCAAATGGCGACTTCTCGATAGAGCTCTAACCATATGTAATTATTAAAGAAATAATTTAACCCAAAAGATTATTGAGGGAACTGCCGTATTTATTGCTATGGATCGGATCTGTCATGGAGTTTCTGCATGTCCTTTATTAACAAGATTAGTGGCGGTGTATTAGTCGAGCTAGCCAAGAGCTCTGGCCAAAAAGCTAGCTCGGCCAAGTCTTCAATAAATGGCCGAGGCTTAGGTGCTACATCTGATAGGGACAATGTCGATTTGGCATCCGGTTTGCGAATTGGTGCCGAGGCTTTTGCGCGCTCTTATGTTAGGTTCAATGAGGCAATTGGCCTTGTGCGCACCAGCAAGAATTTACTTTCCGAACTAGAGGATATTACGCACGACCTTTTAGATCTATCCGAAGAATCGGCCGCATCGGATGCAACCCAAGCAGATCGCAATAGTCTGAATTTGCGATATCAAGGCCTTGTGCGCGACGCCAGAGCGGTTATCGAGCTAGCAGACGGGGAAACGTACGATGCTTTTAGCAAAAGCGACATTTCCGAAGTGTTAAAAGACGCTGGCGTCGACCTCAATGCCGCCACCGCATTATCGCTTTCGCTTGATCGCAGCGGAGGTGCCGATGGAATACTGGGCGTCGAATACATAGACGTCGAGCCATTAGCGGAAGCGGTAGAAGGCGAGGTTGCCTTGCAAGACGTAAGCAGCAGAGACCCGCTCAATAGCGATATTAAGACGCGAACAACCGCCTTGCTTGCAGTTCAATCGCTTAGTGCTTACATGGCAGAGTTAGAAAACGACCTAGAAGCCATGAGTTTTGTCGAACGCGAAATTCAAGCCACTATTAATTTTAGCCTTGCTTCGACAAGTATATTTGAGTCCAGTAGCTCGAGAATTGATAGCTTTCCCGATGCCGAAAAACTCGCTCAGGATATAGTAAAGCGAATTAGAAACGCAACTAATGACCCTTCTCTCGCTGCTCATAGTGACTTGGATACTATTCTTGTCCAAGAAATACTGGATTCTTAAAGCCAGTAAGGCTATAATTAGCACCCAACCGATTATATTAGGATTATATATATGCTAGATGACAATACGCCTTTAGCGTTGACATTTGACGATGTTCTCCTCAAGCCAGCCTATTCAGAGCTACTTCCAAAGGATACGGACATACGCACCAAGCTAACAGTTTCCCTGGATCTACATATCCCAATACTGAGTGCCGCCATGGACACTGTTACTGAGTCTCGGCTTGCGATAGCTCTTGCTCAGGAAGGAGGATTGGGCATCGTTCACAAAAACATGACTCCTGCCGAACAAGCTAGGGAAGTGATGTTAGTTAAGAAGTCCGAAAGCGGAATGATAACCTCTCCAGTAACGGTTCGTCCGGAGCAGCAAATAGGTCAGGCCCTAGAATACATGTCAGAGTTTAGAATATCTGGCTTGCCAGTCACCCGCGAAGATGGCTCCGTAGTCGGAATTGTAACCAATCGCGATCTTAGGTTTGAAACAAATTATTCCAGGCCCATTAGTGAGGTAATGACAAAAGATAACCTCGTTACAGTCCCGCCGGGAACAGTTTTAGAAGATGCCAAGGCACTGTTGCACAAGCACCGCATTGAGAAGCTCTTGGTCGTGGATGAAAAGGGGATTTTGCATGGGCTAATTACAATTAAAGATATAGAGAAAACTAGGAGATATCCTCACGCCTGCAAGGATAAGTTCGGACGCCTATGTGTCGGTGCGGCCGTAGGTGTTTCTTCGGATTTAAAAGAGCGCCTAGAGCGTTTAGTAGCGGCCGGGGTGGATGTCATAGCAGTAGACAGTGCACACGGGCATTCTAAAGGCGTGCTCGACGCAATAAGGTACATCAAAGCCCAATTTAGCGAACTTCAGGTAATCGGTGGGAATGTTGCTACGGCCGAAGGCGCTAAAGCCTTGATTAGCGCTGGAGCACAGGCAGTGAAAGTTGGCATAGGCCCTGGTTCTATATGCACGACGAGAATTATTTCTGGCGTAGGGGTGCCGCAGATTACGGCCATTGCCGAAGTAGCCAAGGCATTGCGCGGAACTCAAGCAACGGTAATTGCGGATGGGGGAATCAAATACTCTGGCGATCTAGTAAAGGCGATAGCTGCTGGGGCTGATAGCGTTATGGTTGGTTCGCTCTTTGCTGGAACTGAAGAATCGCCTGGAAAAACAGTGCTTTACCAAGGGCGAAGCTATAAATTGTATAGGGGTATGGGATCGCTCGGTGCCATGAGATGTGGCTCAAGGGATCGCTATATGCAGGAAGCCGAGGCGGATCCGGCCAAGTTAGTGCCGGAAGGCATCGAGGGAAGAGTTCCGTTCAAAGGGTCTTTAGCCTCATCCGTCTATCAGCTAGTGGGCGGGCTGAGGGCAGGAATGGGATACTGTGGTATGCGAACGATTGCCGAGTTGAAGGAAAAATCGGAATTTTTACGCATCACGCCCTCTGGCTTAGGCGAGAGTCATGTGCACGATGTCTTTATTACAGAAGAGGCTCCAAACTATAGCGTGCGCTAGGAAGCGATGTACAAAGGTCTAGGTAGGTAGATAAGAGGAATTCCTTTAGTGAAGGCTCAATTATTAATTCTCGATTTCGGTTCGCAGTATACCCAGCTCATTGCAAGGACAGTTAGGGAACTTGGTGTTTATTGTGAGATTGTTCCGGGCAATACTCCCGGTCAAGAATTGCTCGGACGACATCCAAGTGCTCTGATACTTTCCGGTGGACCGGCATCCGTAAATTCTAAATGCGCTCCCAAAATAGACGAAGTTTTATTGCATGCCGGTATTCCGGTGTTTGGAATTTGTTATGGCATGCAGCTAATCGCAACTGTTCTGGGTGGAAGGGTAGGTGGTTGGGGAGATGAAGATTCATCGGCTACTGCTGATGCCGAAAGTGCGCAAAATTGCGTTTCGCCACAGGAGAGGGAGTTTGGCCCATCTTTGGTTAAGTTTAACCGCTTACAGGCTCCATTTTTGTTTGACGTATCGCGAGAGCATTCAGTATGGATGAGTCACGGTGACAAGGTGTTGGAAATGCCGCGTGGCTTTGAAATACTTGCCTCGTCTAAAGGATCCCCAATTGCCGCATTTGGAAACATTGCAAAAAAGATATACGGCGTGCAGTTTCATCCCGAAGTTCATCACACTCCTATTGGCAAGGACATTATTAAGTCGTTCCTGTTTGACATTGCTGAGCTTAGACAGGACTGGAATCCTGTGTGTTTCGCCACGGAAGTAATAAGCGCCATTAAGGAAAAAGTGCCGTCGGGCAGAGTTATATGCGCCCTTAGTGGTGGTGTCGATTCCACTGTCGCGGCACTCCTGGTGCATAGGGCGATAGGTGAGAGGTTAGTTTGTGTATTTGTAGATAACGGCTTATTGCGCGAGGGCGAGCGCGAAGTTATAGAGCGCTCGCTAAAAAGTTTAGAACTCAATGTTTGCGTTGTAGACGCAGCAAAGCGATTTTTAGGCGAATTAAGGGGCATAAGCAATCCCGAGGAAAAGCGAAAAATCATAGGTAGGATATTTATTGAGATTTTCGAGGAGAAGGCGGCTTTGCTTTCCGATGTTCAATATCTAGTGCAGGGAACCTTGTACCCGGATGTCATTGAAAGTATCTCTGTAGTCGGCCAATCGCACACTATTAAGAGCCATCACAATGTTGGTGGTTTGATCGATAACATGAAATTAGGTCTAATTGAGCCGCTGCGCGAGCTTTTTAAGGATGAGGTTAGGGCTGTGGGTAGAGGCTTGGGTATTTCTGAGGAGTTTATTATTAGGCAACCATTTCCCGGGCCTGGGCTTGCTATTCGCTGTCTTGGTGAGGTTACGGAAGAGCGCTTGGCGATTCTTCGCAAGGCAGATTTTATTTTGCGCGAGGAGGTTCATGTTTTAGGCCTCGAAGAGGTGCTATGGCAGGTTTTTGCGGTATTGCTTCCGGTTTATAGCGTGGGCGTGATGGGAGATGCGAGGACGTATGAACAAGCCGTTGCAATTCGCGCAGTAACTTCTAGGGACGGCATGACTGCCGATTGGTATATGCTTCCCGAAGAAGCATTGAGGCGGATTTCAGCCCGCATCATCAACGAGACTAGCGGGGTTAATCGCGTCGTTCTAGACATATCCACTAAACCGCCCGCGACTATAGAGTGGGAGTGATGCGCTACTTACTTGCGATTACTCTTGCCGTTGTGGGGGGACGAGGTGATAAAGCGCGATAGTGTTTTCTAGAGGAAAAAAATATTGTTTGGCAATACTAAAATTCTTAGCCTTCCACCAAGCTAAAGCACTTGGTTTCCCGCCACTTTCGATTAACCAAATGGCTTGATTTGCGAGCTCTGGATGTGCTTCAGAAAATTCTTTATTGCTTAGGTCGTCGGCATTAACGCCCATCACCTCAAAACCGCTCGGCAGGTAGTAGCGCATTAGGTTCTTAGCGTAATGCGGATTGACTATGGCAATTTTGCTACTGTCTGTAGCTTGGGCAATTGTTTTAGCAGCGTCCTTCCACTGGGTGTTCCCAAAATCGTCGCTTTCATGATGAGCTACTAATGCAAGCACGATTAGCCCGAGGGCGGAAATATTTAGGACGCTGTTTAGTGTGGAGTGGACTTTAAGAGTTGGACTAAGGGCCAGTGCGCCAAAGAGAAAGGGAAAGATTACGATGAGATATCTTTCGCTAAGCATGGGTGCAAATAGACTTAATGCTAATGCTATCAGAGCTGGCAAGATGGAGGCTGAAAGAAACAGTGCGAGATGATTCTTGTATTCGCGGTAAATTGTTCTATATGCGCCAACTAAGGCGAAACCAAAGATAAGGCTAAATGCAAGCAGAAGACCTAAATTGCTCATTATCGTCCCTACGATATGGGTCTTGTCCTCAAGTCTAAGCGGCATGAGAGCGTAGCCTGCAAAAAAGCGGAAAAAAGCATAGGGAATTACGCTAAATGTAAATTGGCGAAATGACTGTCCACCGCTCATTGCTAGATTTGCCACGACCCTAATCCATGGCAAAAAGCCTAAGGCGATAAGGCATAATATGGCAAACCATTTGCAAAGAAATTTCTTAGAATGCCTGCCGCTAAATGCCGCACCTAATGCCAGGCTAAAAAGAAAAATCGCATAATAGTAATGGGTGTACATACCAGAAACGCCGATTGCTGCTAGCCACAAACTTTTGCTTAAAGTTAGGCGATTTTGGAGGAGGTCAAGCGTTAGTAAATACGTAAGCAGCGCGAGAAAGACGAGTAAGGTATACATGCGGCCTTCCTGCGCATAATAGATTGCAAAAGCCGAGTTTGAATAAAGCAGCGCCGCGTTTCGACCAATGCGGCAAGTAAATTGGCGTGCAAAGACTAGATAGACTAAGGCGATATTAGCTGTGTCAATTATGGCAGAGAATAGGCGCAAAAAAAATTCCGTCACCGGCACTAAAGCGAACCATAAGTGTAGAATCGCATAGTACAGCGGTGGTGTGTGGCTATCAAATCCGCGACCTGAAAAAATCCTTTGAATGGAGAGAGATGATACCTCCATGCTCGTCATTTCGTCTAGCCAAAGACTGCGAGAGTCAATATGTGCCAGGCGAAGACCAAGTCCAATGGCCATAATCAGCAGTATGTAGTAGATGCGGAAGAACATTTGTTTATAACTTTGGCTAAGTCTGGTATATTCACTCACTATGGCGCAAATGGCCACACTACTCAAAGTACTTTTAATAACATATAGGGCCCAGTAGCTTAAAAAGTCACATAGGGCATGCCGAAAATATCGCGAACAATTGAAAAACACGCCAGATAATATCAATAGTCCATTAGCGGTCGAAGCTCGCAATGCCCTCTGGATTCTAGCCTCCTCGACTTTTGTGTGGCAGGTAATTTCTTGGGGATTAACCATTTTGACGCTTCGCGTGCTTGAGCCCTCGGACTATGGGGTGATGGCTTTGGCGGAGACATTGGTTCCTTACCTTACAATGGCAGCCTCCTTTGACCTCATGACTTGGATAATTCAGGAGGCACATTTTGATAAAGCTAAGGAAAGGCAAATGTTTTCTCTTAATATGTTATTGGGAGCTAGCCTATCCATTATTGCGGCCGTGTTAGCCCCGCTGATGGCGTCTTTTTATAATTCGGAGGAGTTAGAGGCGCCGCTTCTAGCGATCGCTGGTACCTTTGTGATTCGAAGTGCTGCCGTAGTGCCCGATGCTATGCTGCGGCGCGAATTGAAATTTGGATCCATAGCAACTATGAATTTTTGCGTCGGAGTGAGTAGGGGAGTTTTGCAGTATGTGTTGGCAGTATTTGGTCTGGGGTACTGGGCTCTAGTGATTGGATTTGTATACCGCGACATCGTATCGTCAGTCTGGTTGCTGTGCCTTAGAGGCTTGCCGCGTGGCTTTGCTTGGAATGGCGAGCTATATAAGAAAGCTCTTAAATTTGGCTTGCCATCCACTGTCGCAACACTGTGTTGGATCGTGTTTTCGTCTATCGATAATGTCTTGGTAGGGCGGCTCCTTGGCGCTGAGGTTTTAGGGTATTACGCCATGGCTTTTTACTTTTCCGACTTGCCTCTATCGAAAATTAATTCCGTATTGCGACCTGTCTTAATACCGTATTATAGCAAGTTAAAGAGCGACAGTGAGGCACTAAAATCGGCTTTTTTACGCAGCGTTGAGGGCGTTTTAGCAGTGGCGTTGCCATTTATTGCGGGGCTAGGAGTAATAGCGGAGGAAGCAGTGGAACCTTTACTAGGCGAGAGATGGCGGCTAATGATTACGCCACTTGAAGTTATGGCGGCTATAGGCTTAATGCGCGCGCTCATGAATAATGCAACTCCACTCTTTCTTGCTCTTGGGAAGCCGAGATATGAGCTTCAATGCAATTTAGCTGGAGCTCTAGTTTTGCCGCCAGCTTTCTATGTGGCAGGAAGCTTTTTTGGACTAAATGGCTTTTATGCCTGTTGGCTAATTATCATGCCATTTTTGTCCTTATTGATTTTAAAATACCTGAAGACAGCTATTAAAATAACTTCATTGGAGTATTTTAGGGCTATTTTACCGGCGCTGAGTGGGGTTTTAGTTATGGTTTTTGTAACTTCCTTGTTTTCTGCGCTCTGTGCTAGAAGTATCGGGCCGCTCGGGGTGGCTGTTGGAAAAATACTCCTGGGCTCGGTTAGCTACTTCTTAGTATTATGGATTTTTTATCGACGCGATTTGTTAAACTTAGTTGTTTCCTTAGGTGTTTCTAGTAGATTGACCACAGCTAACGCGGTTTCCTAGGGTGGTATTATTATCTATTATTTGGCAACAGCTAAGAAAATTAAGCATCTAATAGCTAGATAAACTGTCGTTATGTTCTATCGTTGTTCGGTAAGTGAAAAAGCTCGCATGTATTTGAATTTGGAGAAGTGAAGATAAACACAAGGACTGTCGTACCAGCGGCTACTAGCATTCTCGTAGGAAGCGTACCTATGCTTTTGATGTTATCTGGCATAGCGGAGCCTTCTTTGTACTTTTATATAATTTCAGCGCTTAACTTCATTGCCTGGACGTCGTTGTGTGCGTTGTTTCTTTCGCGCAAAAAAATGCTTTCTGCAGTTGATTCGGCGGTGTGTAATTTAGGCTTGCCAATAGTTCAGGGAGATTTGGAAGAGAAGCTTGGGAGTTTTCTCTATGAGTCGACAAGGCTTTACAAGGCCTCATACGCTTTTAATAAGCCGGGTAACGTTTCGGCGAACGATCTAGGTTTGAATCTGCGGCGAATCGTTGAATTAGCTTACCAGCAGGTCGATGCTCAAGCGGTGGAACTGGCGCTTTACAATCAATCTACGCAACAATGGTCTCAGGCCTTGGTATTGGGGCGCCCAATGTCCCTAGCTTCTCAGTCAATGTTGCTCGATGCCTCCAATGAGGAAAATGTCGTTTCTTCTCGTGGTCTAAAATCTCGCGTCATAGCGCAGCCGCTATCATTTGCTGGGCAGGTTTTTGGCGCACTGCGCGTCGAATTTCTACCCGGGGTTGAACCAAGCAAGACAGATATCGAGGTAGTATTTTTGCTAGCTAGGCAGGGCGCCTTAATGCTCGTAGATGCTCAGTTTACTGAACAACTACTACACATGACCAAGGTTAGCGAAGAGTCTGTTCGTGCAAAGACTGGGTTTTTGGCAAATTTGAGTCACGAAATTCGCGGGCCATTGGGAATTATTTTAAATGGCGTAGAGCTCATTCTCGATGGCCTTTGTGGCCCGATTACTGAATCTCAGCGAGATACTTGCCAGATGATTAAATCGAGCGGGGACCATCTAGTCGAGTTAGTAACGGATGTTTTGGACTACGCCAAGGTAGAAGCTGGTAAGGTTACTGCGAAGCCAGTAGTAGTCGATGTCGGGGCGCTGCTCTCGGACTTGACCAATGTGGTAAGAAGTCAGGCGAGCGAGAAGGGGCACAAGTTGGTATTGGAAAAAGTCGATAGTGGTTTAGCAATGCTTTGCGACAAACGACATGCCCGGCAGATGATTATTAATTTCTTAACCAATGCCATTAAATATACGCCCAATGATGGAACTATAACTGTTTGGGCCGAGCGAGTTCCGGGTCATCGCGTCAAGTTGAGTGTTCGAGATACCGGCGTGGGCATTTCAGAGGAGGATAGGGCCAAAGTTTTTAGTGCGTTTGAACGAGTGGAAAATGAATACTCCAAGGCTCAAGTTGGCACTGGCTTAGGTATGCCGCTTACAAAAAAACTTGCTGAAGTAAACGAGGGTACGGCTGATTTCATTTCCGAGTCAGGTAAAGGCTCTACTTTTTGGATAGTGATGCCAGCTGCAGAAATAGACTCCCATAAAACCAATATTGGAGGCGAGCAGACTGCATCTGCCGGGATCCCAGTCTCCTGCGGGCATGGCGAAAAGCTTCTCGTCGTGGAGGGCAATAGCGATACGCAACAAATGCTCGAAAGGTACCTCGTCCACCAAGGCTTTTCCGTGGTCAGGGCTCAGTCTGGTGCGGAGGTTATAAGTGTCCTGCGCTCTAATAACATTGAACTTGCCTTAGTTGACAGCGAGATATCGGATACCGGGGGAGAGAATATAATTTCAGTAATAAGATCTGCAGTCAATGGTTCGGCTGTGCCCGTAATACTACTTAGCTCACAGGCATTTGTTTTTGACATCGAGCGCTTTCTAAAACTCGGCGTGGATCGCTGCTTGTCTAAACCTATTGATTTACGCGAAGTAGCAATTGCAGTTAGGCAACTATTAGACGAAAGCAAAACGACGCACGCATCAAGCAGTAATGTCTAAATTCGTCGAAGGGAGAGAAGCTTTCTCGTCATCTTTTTTTTGAGTTTTCTGCTCCTGCTCTTTGCTGTGATCTCCATTATCCCCTGGGCTGTATTTCTCGCTTCCCTTGAGTGCTTCTATTTCCAAGACAAATTCTTGATCCTGGTTTAAATCATCGTTTCTTTCGTTCGCCACCTGGCGAATTTGCTTGGGCGTTTTAATCGCTGGTTGTGGTTCTAGAGGTTTAATATACATGCCCCCTCCTTGCTCAGTATTAATCCAGGCAGATGGCGAAGCGAATAACCACCTCATAAAAGACGGTAAGCACCGCCAATAGTCTGAAACTTAAATCCTTATAACAACTTATATCGTCATAATTAAACTATAACACTAGCGGCATTTGGTGAAGCTGTTTTTAGCGCTATAGCGGTAGTTTGGAAATTCCTATAAAGGAAACTCCACAATAAGTCGATATAATTCATAATAATACCTCGTTTATTTAAGTATAAGGTATTGTATTCGTTGAACAAAAGTGAAACGAGGAGGGTCTTTGAAGGCAGAAACAGCGATCTACTCGGCATTTGAGGATGTCGAGCCAATGGACACCGCAGATTCGGAGCGCAACCTCATGAGAGCTGTGCTGAGAACTGCCATGGAGGACCTAAAAAAAGGCGGAGAACTGCATCGCGATGCCTGTCGATTTTTTCTATCTACCGATGAGGACTACCTTTTTTCCTTTGTCAGTATTTGTAACCACCTCGAAATTTCGCCAGCTAGCATCCTTCGAGCAATTGGCGTAATAGGGCCGTCCTTCGGCCGCATAGCTGCGTAACTCAAGCCTCCATAAATATACCGTCTCCAAAAAGTAAAATATTTGACTTACTTTTTGGAAACGGTATAGCTTTTTTCCCTAATAATAGTTTTTGGAAGGCGGTGTTAGCGTTCGGTATCGGCATGAGGCAATTTGTTCGGCATTTCGCAATCTTAAGTGGCTTTCTTTGTTATATTTTGGCTTTTCCGTCCGTAGGTCTAGCGCAATATATCGTAGCAGTGGACGAGAGCCGCTTGATAGACGACCAAGGATTGGACATATTTGCTAATGGTCTTTCGGAACTGGATACTGGAATCAAGTGTTTGGTGGAGGATTCGGTACCTGGCGAAGAAATGTCGCCAGCTATGTTATCGACGCTACGGCAGGGGCAAGGCCCTTTAAAACTTGATGACGCAGAGTCGAATTTGAATATTTGGCGTCAGATTGATGTTATTGCGATTTCCCCAGGAGAGTTTACTGGGCTTCGTGGCGATGATGAAGTAGTAAGCGAAATTGTTCAGGCTGTTATCGGCGCCAACAAATATCTAAAGACATTAAAGCTCCAAATATATTTGGCCGGCGTGCAAATTTTTCGAGACGATTATTTTGATCCATTTGCCGATGTTTCGTATCGCGGCGATGCCTTCGGGATGCTAAATGTATTGCATAACGAGTGGCAAAATAGAGCGCACCCGGAACACGATTTAAGGGTCGTACTTGGACGCGGCAACTTTCACAGCACTTTCGGCCTCGCCTATGCGGCCTCTTCGTGCGTTGCTAAGGACTATGCTGTATTGTTTGTCTCTCAGGGGGGAGATTTTTCAGGTGCTAAGCTTAGTATCGCATCGACCTTAGCACACGAGGTTGGTCATTTTCTCGGTATGGGGCACGACAACACTTCGCCTGCTTCTCTAATGTGGCCATTTTTTAGAAACAACGCAGATGGCTTTTCTGGCTATTCTATAGCACAGTACGAAAGGCATGCTGGCGTTGGTGCGCCAGGAGGTGAGTGTTTTACTGGAATTTATCCGCCTAACTTTTCAACGAGTGATAGCGCGAGCGAAGGCAATTCGGCGCTTGCTTTTAGCTCTGGCAGTGAGCAGCGGGTGCAAGTTTACGAGGGCGGAGTGCTTAAGTCTAGTTTCCGCGTCGACGCTCACGATGAACTGCCCGGCTTGACGTATGAAGCTTATGGTTTGCCTCCTGGGGCAATGTTCGACCCGCGCACGGCCGAGCTGTTTTACGCCCCCGACTTCTCAGTCGCTAATCGCAAGCAACCAATTGTGAGCTTCCCGGTTTCTATAATTGCTCGCACCTCTTTGGCTGTTAGTGAGCTTACACTCCTTATCGATATCTATGATACTAACCGCAAGCCAAGGATATTGACGACTGCGGCTGTTGCAGATGAACGCAATGAAATAATAGTAGAGCAAGGTCAGGATTTTTACGTAGAGTTTTGGGTTGAAGATGATGATGCTTTGGATCAAGTTAAGTCCTTTCAGCTAATTAACAGGTTCGTGCTAAACGAAATGCCTGGAGCCAGATTTAAAAAGAATGGAAATAGGGGCAGTTTTAAATGGAGTGTCCCAAATGACTATCTAAAACGCCAGCCTCTTAGTTTTAGAGCGGTAGATTCTTCTAAGCTGTTGAGTGAGAAAACATTTTGGCTTGCAGTGGCGCCAAAAAATGCGGCGCCAGCTATTGAGATTAGTTCTGCAATATCCGCAAATGCTAGCGCCGACGTGCTGTATTTTGCTGTAAAAGTTCATGATCCAGAAGGCGCTCCGGTAGTTATAGATATTTCCAATCTACCTAAGGGCTCCATAGTTACATATAACCCTCAAGGTGCGACGGTTCAATACGCCGTGAGCGAAGACAATACAACGTCACTGAGTCAGGAGTTAGTAATCTCGGCATCGGACGGAATGAGGACTAGTTCTCAAAGTTTAAGCGTTTCCTCTCTATTGGCTAGCATAGTGAGTTCAAGCGACGACTTGCGATGGCCGGGCGTAGAAGTGGCGCGCCAAGAAGGAGGTGGTGGTATGGCAAATGTTGGAGGAGGGGGTTTTGTCGATAACCGAATAGCTCTCTACAATTCTCACTCGGGCAGATGGCAAGACGTGGATTGCATGGGAAATGTGGTAGAAGGGCCGCAGTTTGGTGGTTTTTTTGGGGATATTCCATTGCTCTACAAAGACGGCTTGGGGCTAAATAGAGCAGTTTATCGCAATGCTGGAGAATGGTTTATATCTGGAACTGGAAGTGAAGGTGTCTCAACTACTCAGTGGGGACTTGCCGACGATGTCCCTCTCGTTGCAGATTTCGACTCCGACGGAAAAGGCGATTTAGCTGTATTTCGCCCGGGTGATGGTTGGTATATTAAATTTTCGGCTATGCCAGAGCAGCATTTGCAAGATACTTTTCAATTAATTGGCGATAGAAAAGCCTTGCTGCTTCCATTAGTTGGAGATATCGACGGAGATACTTATTCGGACCGGATCATTTTTAAGCGTTCGGCTAATGGCGAGACTTTTTTTTATAGCTGGTTAGCGAATGGCAATAGGCATGCCTTTACCTTAGGTCAAGTGCCATTTGTAGATATGGTAGAGCCGTTGGTCGGTGACTTTGATGGTGATGGGCGAAGTGACCTTGGCATAAAAACAACTTCTGGGCTTCTTAGAATATTCTTCTCTAAAGCGCGCGAAATTAAAGACTTCGTTCGCAGCCCACGTAGTGGAGAGAAGATTGCAATTGGCGATTGCGACGCGAACGGGACAGAGGAGCTAGTATTGCTTAACAAAACTCGCGGAGAGGTGGAAGTTAGAAATTTCGTAGATGGCAGAACAACATCGTTTGCACATGAAGTGCTGGCGGGGGACACGACAGTGTATAGTGCGAGGCTCTTAGGGAGCTACGCTAAGCAGATTATGGTCTATGGCGATAGCGATGGGGACGGACAAACCAATCTGGCTGTCTGGCGGCCGGAATTTAATTTTTCGGCTGGTAAGTGGTTTGAGAAGCGGCGATCCTCGGGCCTCCTTGCACGTGAAATTGGCGATTCGGGAGATTTCGAGGCGCTTTTGCCAAGAGATGGTGGGGCTCACGGGGTATTTGAGAGCATGGCTCTTAAGCTGAGTTTCGGATTTCCCGTTGCAGGTGACTTTTACGGAGACGGCAATAATAGTCCGACGATTTTTTCAAATGGCAGATGGATTTCCAGATTGGCTAATGGCCAAGACTGGCTAGAGGAGCGTTGGGGCCTTAACGGAGACGTTCCGGTTGCTTGTGATTATAATGGCGACGGGATTACGGACTATGCGATTTTTCGTCCAGGTGACGCTAGTTGGTACCTTTTGATACAGAATAAACTTAAGCAGCAGGTTCGAGCGTTGTACTGGGGAGAGCAAGAGGACATTCCAGTTCCAGCTGACTACGATGGCGATGCGGTATGCGATATAGCGGTTTGGCGACCGTCGAGCGGTGAATGGTATATATTATTCGCCGATGGCAGTGTTAAAATTACGTCGTGGGGACAGGAGGGAGATGTTCCCGTTCAAGCCGATTTTGACGGAGATGCGGTGGCCGATATAGCAGTTTGGCGACCCGGAACTGGGCAATGGAACATATTAACTGATGAGGATCCCTTGGTTATAAATTGGGGTCTCTCTACAGACCAACCTGTGCAGGGAGATTTTAACGGCGATGGGCGCCATGATTTGGCAGTCTGGCGACCAGAGAGCGGATTATGGGCTGCTCTTCCCATTTCAAACTTCGGAGAACGTCCTTTTATAGAGCAATTTGGGCTAAATGGCGATTTGCCACTGGGAAGCTGGAAAGGTTTAAGGGTGTATTGAGACTGCCAGTAGCAATACTCGACTAAATCCAGTCAGGCTTATCATGCTTTTCTCTGTAATGCGCGATATCTTTCGAGGAGCGTTAATACTCTCGTCACATACACTTGCGTCTCTCTATAAGGTGGAATTCCCCCATAGCGATCTACCGAATGCTCGCCAGAGTTGTAAGCAGCAAGGATTAGGCGGAGATTCCCGCGGTACCTGTCGCTAAGAACGCGCAAATAACGAACACCGCCGGCAATGTTGTCTTCGACGTTAAAACTATTTGCCACGCCGAAACGCCTGGCGGTTTGTGGCATTAATTGCATTAGTCCCACAGCGCCTTTAGGCGAAACAGCGCGCGGATTAAATGCCGATTCTGCGTGTATTACTGATTTTACCAATGCAGGCTCAAGGTCGTTAGCCTTTGCAGTCTTAACGATGATGTGATCGAATTGGCTCTTGGCTATCGGGCTAGCGCTCCATCCCCGGCGGCCGATGCGACTAAAATGCGCTCGCTTAAATCTATTGGTCGGCAGAACATAGTAAGACGATCCGTTCCTTGGCACACGAGTCGTAAATATTTTTTTGCCATTTGCTCCATGCACGACGTAAATCGGACTAGCAAATGCCATACTTGGCAGGAGAAACAGCAGCAACACAACTGCCGCTAAAAAGCCGACCCTAGCAACTGCTGAACGTTTCATCTTTCTTTGTTTCGTTACCATATCATTCGCTCATAATCGCTCACTAATGATCCCCTAACTTAAGTAACGCCGCATTGCGAGCTAATTAATCTACGAGTTTATTATCTTACTTATTAGATGCATCCAGAAAAGCGCTGTATTCTCTATAGCTGGTGATTTAGCTTAATTCTACTTAGTTCCTAATTACACAAGATATGTCTGTTTTATTATATCAGCCATTGCTGGACTAATGCAAAGCCAGTGATTGTTTGCTTACATCTTTCAATTGCGAGCTACATTGTGCCGAAAGCTATGGATTCTAAAACAAGTGTTAATTCAAACACTTAGGCCGGTAAACTTTTCTGTTAAAGAATTATTTGGCAGATGCCGTGATATAAAAGATAAAACTCGGCGAAGCTGGAAACTAGACAGTCCTTAGTCACATCTAAAATCGAAAGCTTCAGCCATTTGGAAAGCAATTCCGTTCACTATATTTCGGGGGGATTTTTATCATGTTACAGAAACTGTCATTGCGTGCGAGATTAATTCTTGGCTTTTTGCTAGCTGGCATAGTGCCGGTTTTGGTGCTCGCGTTAATCTCATTAAACACGACTAGCAATACAATTAGGCAGGAAACTTTTAATAAGCTAACTGCTATTCGAGAAATTAAGGGCGAACAGATAGAAGACTACTTCGCGACTATACGAAATCAGGTCGCGTCGATGTCTGAGGATCCCGGCATAGTGCAAGCTATGGTTGAGCTTAAGGCGGCGTTCCGAACAGTCGCCAAGGATAATAATATTTCAAATACGTCTGACTTAAGAACAAAATTAGGCACATATTATACAGGCGAATTTTCCAGCGAGTACAGCAAGCAGAATAACGGCAAAACCGCTGATATGATGTCAATCCTAAATAGGCTAGACGATGAGTCGGTATCGCTACAGTACTATTACATTCGCGCAAACCAAAATCCACTTGGGTCAAAACACAAACTCGACCGCGGTAGTGACAACTCGACCTATTCCACTCTCCATGCAAAATATCACCCTGCAATTCGTGGGTTCTTGGAGAAGTTTGGCTATTATGACGTGTTCCTGGTCGATCCGGATACTGGCGATGTGGTGTATACGGTGTTTAAGGAATTAGACTTTACTACATCTCTTATTGATGGGCCATATGCAGAATCAAATCTCGGCAAGGTTTTTCGCGAGGCAAATGGCGCAACTGACTCTAGTTATGTAAAGCTTATAGACTTTGCGCCCTATTTGCCATCGTATGAGGCACCAGCGAGTTTTATCGCCTCGCCCATTTTTGACGGCGATAAGAAAGTTGGGGTGCTTATTTTCCAAATGCCGGTGGATAAGATTAACTCAGTAATGACGAGTAAGGAGCGATGGTCAGAAATCGGCTTGGGTGCTAGCGGGGAGAGCTACCTCGTTGCTCAGGACTATTCGATGAGGAGTAAGTCGCGATTCTTAATCGAAGATTCAGAGGGATACCTTTCCATGATGACAGGTCTAGGCGTTCCTAACGCAACATTGGATAAGATTCGAGCAAAGAACACCTCAATACTTTTTCAGGAGGTAAAGACTAAAGGCACTGAGGCAGCGCTAGGCGGAACTTCAGCCGTTGAGGTATTTCCGGACTATCGCGGAGTTCCAGTGGTAAGCGCCTATCGACCACTAAACATCGAAGATATGAACTGGGTCATTATGTCCGAAATCGACGACGAGGAGGCATTTAGGCCACTTGCTGAATTAAAGTGGCTAGTCGTCTGCGTCCTGGGCGTTGCTGTAGTAGGCATCGGATTATTCGCAGCCTTGAGCGCAAGATCTATTGCGCGGCCGCTCATAGAGGTCATGAATCGGCTAACGACTGGCACTAAGGAGGTAACGCACGCTGCAAATCAGGTAGCTGCAAGTGGGCAGGCGCTGGCACAGGGAGTGTCTGAGCAGGCGGCGTCGTTGGAAGAAACGGCGGCTTCGCTTGAAGAGGTGTCGTCGATGACGAAAAACAATAACCAAAACTCCGATCAAGCGAGTAAACTATCTAGCGAGGTATACGAGCTATCTACGGAAGGGGTTGATGTAATGCAGAGAATGTCCTCGTCCATCGGTGATATTAACGAATCCGCTGACGCGACTGCGGCTATTATCAAAACTATTGACAATATCGCGTTTCAGACAAACCTGCTCGCCTTAAACGCCGCCGTAGAGGCTGCAAGAGCAGGGGATGCTGGAAAGGGATTTGCCGTAGTGGCCGAAGAGGTGCGAAGCCTCGCTCAAAGAAGTGCGGCAGCAGCCAAGGAGACAAGCGATAAAATCAAACGCTCTAAAGACTTAGCCGAGCAAGGCGTAAAAGTGTCAGAGGAAATGGCTAGGGCTCTGGAGAAGATGAAGGAAAGTTCAGTAAAGGCTGCTGACTTAGTAAAGGCAATTTCGGTTGCTAGCGGCGAACAGACTACGGGCATTCAGCAAGTTAACACCGCTGTGACCGAATTGGACAAAGTGACGCAGACCAACGCTGCTTCCGCCGAGGAATCAGCGGCAGCTTCAGAGGAGCTGTTGGCACAAGCCTCTGATATAGACGCCGTGGTCAGAGACCTGTCAGTGATGGTGTATGGCAGTGGGGGCGCCGAACGCATGTCAGAGGAGGAGGACGAGGAGGAAGATAGGGATGAGTGGAGCAATGGTAAGCTCTCAAGAAAATCCCCGGAACCCACAGTGCTGGCTGGAAAGAGCCAGAGAGTCAACGGGAAAGCTCACGGCAAGACCGGAACTAGTAATAAAGCTAGCTCGCGAGCTGTTGAGAGAGAGTTCGG
>JADLFC010000166.1 GCA_020845775.1 Deltaproteobacteria bacterium | reverse complement strand
TGTGAATTTCAGTGGTGGCTCGTTCGCCAAGCATGGTGAAAATCAATTCGAAGTCATCCATGTGATCGCGAAGATTTTCTCGCTTTAAATTTTTGATCTTTTTATATTCGCCTGGAGTGATACCGAAGGTCGCCTTTGAAATTTCAGCGGTTAGAATTTCGAAATCCTTTTGCTGCTCTGCTCCTCTATTTTTCCATTCGTCGGTTAGCTCTTCACGGATTGCGATTCCGCGCATTCGTTTTTCAATCCAGTCATCACTATAGCCCTTTAACTTGTACAGCATTCGGGTGCGCTTGCTTGCAAGCTCAGGGTTTTCGATTTCTTGGACTCGTTCGTAGCCAACTTTCGCTAACCAACGCTTAAAAGGTTCTGCTTTTGGGGAAGGGATAGATTGAATTATCCGAAAGATACCTTTAGTATTGGCGCAGTCTGTTGCGTAGAATTTCCCGTCATCTGACTCTAGTTTCAGTCGTCGACAAACTGTCGATAACTGAAATCCATCTTCAGTTTCGACACGGAGTTTCATTTTATACCAATAATCGTTAGGGTTTACGCTATCAGTTAGGACTGCAATGATATCGACAACAGAAAACCACCATTCATCCTGGTGAATCATCCTTCTAACTTTCTTGCCCCTGAACAGTGCTATCTTCTGAATTTCTGTCATGTTACTACTAGTAAAAACTGTTAAGTCTCAACCGGTGACAAAATGTCACGGATTGAGCATCTCATTAAATCTTAACCTCGATAATTTTCGCCGCCCCCACTCACCATCTCCTCCTAGCGATTGACTACTTGATTGACTGTTTTACGATCCATAACGTGCATAACTAATAAAACTCAACGCGCTATGTGATGTATATGACTTCAGCTAAAATCTTCTTGCCTATATTTTCCTTAAGTGCACTTTTCATAACTAAATCGGCGTTTGTGCCAAAAAGTTCGGTAAGATAATTTTTTAGACGAACAAATGTAAACAAATCTATGGGTCTTTGAAACTCCACCAATATATCGATGTCGCTTGTGCTTTTCTGCTCTCCCTTAGCATAGGAGCCAAAAACTCCGATCTCACAAACGCCGTATTCTCTTTGCAATTCATCTTTGCGGGAGCTAATGGCCTTCTTAATCTCATGAAGGTTTTGCTGCATAGCATTACTCCAATAATGCTTTAATTTCAGGAAGTAATTTGGGAATCTTGTCGGTAACCGTTAGCCAAACAGTTTGCTTATCAACTCCGAAATAGGCGTGAATCAGCACATCTCGCATCCCGGCCATCTCCTTCCACGGGACTTCTAAGTGCTCCTCGCGAAAATCCTTTGGGATATTCTTAGCTGCCTCCCCGATGACCTCAAGCGATCTTAGTACTGCAAATATAGTCTTATCATCGCTAACGAATTGATCATAACTCATGCCCGAGATAAACTCTTGCGACTTGAGCATCGCATCTATTATGTCTTCTAAGTAATCTCTTAAATCCCTCATTCTCTTCGCAAAAAAAGTATTTAATGCAAGCAATTATAATTAAGCGTATCACGATCCACCGCGAGATTTCAATTCGCTAATCTGCTCTAACGACCGTAGGTCTAAATCGGGAGGGACATCCTCGGCACTTCTGCCTAATCGACAAATCCAGATTTTTTTCAACCACTCAAGCTTAACTTCAAGTTTGCCTATGCGCTGATATAACTTGGCATCCAGTTTCTCTCCGCCCTGTCCAGTCTTTGTGGTTCACTACAGTGCTCTTTTAATCATAGGCTTTGAGATATCCCAAAGCACCTAGGAGGCGCCACATAGAATTCGACTACCTTGGGGCCTCCTGAGCAGTTTGCGCCTAGGGTAACCTGCTGGTACTATTAGTGTTTATAGAGCCTCTAGCCATACTTCGAGATTTGTGGTTATTTTCGAAGTATGATTCGACGACTTTTAGACCTAGCTAAACATTTAAGTGAAGGAAAATCATTTTTTCTTTTTGGTCCTCGCGGAGTAGGCAAGACGTCGCTGGTGCGTGAGGTGCTGAAGTCGCAGGTAGGCGTTGTTAATTATAATCTGCTTATGGGTGAAACGTATAGGCGGTTTGTAACTAAGACAGAGTTGTTTCGCACTGAGATTGAGTTTGAGATAAGAAAACAAAACCATGCGATTGTCTTTGTGGACGAGGTGCAAAGGATCCCCGCACTGCTGCACGAAGTGCACTACTTGATTGAGGAACACAAGGGTAAAGTTCAGTTTATACTCAGTGGATCTTCGGCAAGGAAACTGCGGCGCGAGGAGGCAAATCTACTCGCAGGGCGCGCCAGGTACTTAAAGCTGCACCCGATTACTTCAGTAGAATGCGAAACTCCATTGGAGCGAACACTACAACTCGGACAACTCCCCTCAGTCATAGAGGAGCTAGATCAGAGTTATCTGGAGGCATATGTGGATGTCTACTTGAGAGAGGAAATTTACCAAGAAAGTGTTGTGCGCAAACAAGAAGTCTTTACTCGTTTTTTGGACGTTGCAGCACAGTTGTCGGGTGAGCTGATTAATTTTTCTAGAGTAGGAAGACTCTGTGGAACCTCGGACAATACAGTAAAGGAGTATTTTCAGATTCTTGTAGACACTCTATTGGTGCATAGGCTCGAGGCTTGGAGTTATAGCGCGGTTAAGCAACTTAGCCAGCAGCCGCGTTTCTACTTTTTTGATACAGGGGTGTTAAATGCGGTGCGTGGAGAGGTATCTAGTGAGCCAAAATTGTCCTCGGTTCGCGCTGGAAAACTCTTTGAACATCTGGTGATTCTCGAGTTTATTCGCCTAAATGACTATTACAATAGAAAGTACCGCTTCTTTCACTATCGCGAGCGGGATAGGGAAATAGATCTCATTTTAAATAAGTCCATTAAAGACCCTCCAATAGCAATTGAAATCAAAATCGATGGCCAGCCTTCATCTGCAGATTTACGCATGTTACAAAACTTTAAATCGCTGCATACTAAGGCACGTTGCTATTGCTTGACGGCGGGGAGTTCCAAATATGAAGAAAATGGCGTAGTTGTTCTTCCGTGGAAAGAGGGGATTCAAGAGGTATTATTGCAAGAGAATCGCGTTTAGTGACAGGAAACTCTTGCTAAAATGCTCGCCTGAGGTGCTCTCAGAATTAGTTCCAGGTTAATATTTTTCTCGAAGAAAAACGGGTGCTTAGTCAGCGCTGTGGGTAATTGCTCATCAAGTGTGTGCGACTAGGGTATCGGCGTTCGAGTATCGACAGTAGGTTTTGGGCTAGGGCAAAGTTGGACTGCGCGACTTTTGCTTGGGCAAAGAAAATTAATGCTACTCATTTTCTTTTTTTTTCATAACTCTTCTGTAAGAGATGTTGCTTGGCATTGTGGCAAGATCTCATAAGCATTAACAATTCTGAGAGGAAACAAGAAGTCAGTTCAATTTATTTATTGTGTTTATATGAGTAATTTTAATAATCCCGAGGCCACTATCAATAATACTATCAGAACTTCTGCGCATTCTAGCGACTTCGGCCACCGATTCTAAAATACTTCGGCCACCTAAAGTGTGTTTATAATCTCTAGCAAAGTTGGTCAATAGTCTTGTCGGAGCGTAAGCGACGGTCCCTAGGTTTTTT
>JADLFC010000165.1 GCA_020845775.1 Deltaproteobacteria bacterium | reverse complement strand
TTGAAACCTTATATATCTGCATGTCATCCGAATATTACATAAGAACCGTAAACAGTAGTTGACGACTAGTGGGTCAGCGCCATGGCAGAAAAAACTCGTCCAATAATTATTTCAATTCTCAACCACAAAGGTGGCGTCGGCAAAACGACAACGTGTATTAATCTAGGAGCGGGGCTTGCGCGAGTGGGTAAGCGCGTTTTGTTAATTGACATGGACGCACAGGGAAACCTTACGGAGTCACTAGGTAGAGCCTCAAAGGAAACACAAAAGACGATTTACAATGCTTTTGTCGATGAAATATCTCTAGACGACATTATTGTTCCTACTCTCACCCACAATTTGCACTTTGTGCCAGGAAGCGAGGCTATGGCCGCGCTAGACCTTACTATTGGCTCCACTTACGGCCGAGAATTTTTACTGCGCAACCGCTTATCCGAAACAGAGAAGCTGAGTAACTATGACTTTGTAATAATCGATAACCCTCCTAGCATATCCCTAGCAACGGCAAATGCTCTTGTGGCTTCTGATTACTATGTAGTACCGCTTACTTGCGAATATTTGCCGCTCATCGGCCTAAAACTGCTAAAGCGCTCGGTAAAGCAGCTCGAAGCGCTTAATCCCAAACTGCAATCTCTCGGCGTATTGCTCACGATGTACAGCAAGAACGAAAAAATAACTAAAAAAATTGAATCTCTGGTAGAAGCTCAACTGGGCGGAGGCGTATTTAAGACGCGTATTCGCACAAATACTAAAGCAAAAGCAGCTCCAATCGGAAAGAAAACTCTTTTCGAGTTCGAAGGAAAACGAGGAGGTCGAGGAACCGAGGACTACACCAAGTTTACCGAAGAGTTCCTGCTCCGAATTGACGAGCGCACAAAAGCTAGAGAAGAGCGAAATTCAAACGGCGCTACAAACCAACTTATTGCCTGATCCGGAAACAGCAGATCACCGAAAGGCTCTTCATACGTCATAAACGCTCACTATCTATTCATAATGGGCCTGTCGGGAAATTTATAGCATTTACAAAAATCCTTTTTGCAAATGGTGTAACCCCAGTTCCGAAAAAACCTGCTGCCAGGGAAGTATTTCAACTCCTTCGTAAACTCTTGGATGCTCCTCGCGACAGGCGCAGAGGTATCGATTATCGGGGTAATCGCGGCGCACGGACAATAACCCAGCAAGGTGTCTTTCACTTAGCTGCTTGGATGATTTTATCTCCAAAAAAACTGTTTTTTCCCTAGGTGCTTGCAGGACGAGATCAATTTCGAGGCCAGCTTTTGTAAGAAGATAGGATAGCTCGTATTTGTTTCTGAGATATGAGTTAAGGCGAAAAATCTCAAGCACTAACCAGTGCTCAAAGACCATTCCTAGCTCCTGCGCACTAGTGATGGGCAGATGACTTACGCCTTCAATGGCGCGCTTTACGCCACAGTCGAATAAATAAAATTTGGGGGACTTAATTTGCTGTTTTCTAAAACTCGTATTGGTAGCCGGCAAGTAAAATCCCACCAGAGTGTCTTCTAAGATATCAAAATAAGTTCTAACCGTTTTATTATCTATATTTAAGTCCTTTGCAATTTGATTAAAATTAATTACCGCTCCGTTTGCTTGCGCGGCAACTTTTAGAAATTTTTTAAAAGGCACGACATTGCGGACAAGTTGTTCGGCAAATATTTCTTCCTTTAAATAGGTGTCAACGTAACTTGCCAAAAACAGGTTTTTGTCTTCGGCCGTGAGACTATAGAGCTTGGGAAGACTTCCCCATTGGAGTGTCTCTAATAAGTCAAACTCCTTTCCTAACTCTTGGTGGGTTAAGGGAAACAGATTAAAGACAAATGCTCGCGCCGCTAGTAAATTAGCTCCACCTCGCTTTAGCTTTCTTGCGCTTGAGCCCGTAAGCGCAAACTTAATTCCCCGCCGTTCTATTTCGCGGTGGGCAATGTCAAGTAACTTAGGAAGTTTTTGGACTTCATCTATGACCACCCATTGGCCAGGCATTTTGTCGCACATAGCCGATAGGCGATCGGGGTCTTCCAGTAGCTGGAGCTCAGTCTGTGCTTGTAACAAATCGATCCACAGCACGGGCTCGGATTTAAAAAACTGACTCAACAGATGAGTTTTACCCGTGCCTCTTGCCCCAAATAGAAAAAAACTATTTGATTTCGATATGTTAACTTGTCGTGGGAACATATTCCTAAAATGGATTCCTTTTTAGGAATATAGTCTAGCGCTAGCTAGCGGCTTTAGTCAATTGCCATAAAGCTTAGACACTTACAACAACACTGGAAAACCGATACTTTTTTATTACTGTTAGAAATGAGAAAAAAGTAACGCGGTTCAAGGTTTTTAAGGTTTTTTATTTTGGGTGCGTATTCTAGCGTAGCCTTTTATTTGCAGACGCCAAGCTCTAATAGTTAGGTTTTGTACCATCAGCTCCTTTCCGAGCGTAAGAATATGCGCTTTTGCTAGCTCACTTCATAATACTGCTCCAACAACGAACGTGGCTCGCGTGACATCAAGAGCTCGGTAGCTAAGTGCTCGTCTAGCAATATGGTTTTTGCGTGGGGAAAGTTTTCTCTAAATTTAGCAAGGCCAGAAATACTATCACCATGGCCTCTCGTGGATTTAATTTCTATCCCCAGCACCATGTCGTCATAACGCCAAACGGCATCGACTTCGTGCTTTCCTTGGCGCCAATAATAAACCTCTCCAGGAGCCGTTAGAATTTTTGCGATTACCGCAGCTTCAAACACCTGTCCTCTCCAAGCTAAATCACTTTCGATGCGCTGGGGATTGCTAAAGGCGTGAACTAAGGCGGGTGCTAGAGGCACGATCTTGGGACTTGAAGATTTGGTTTTAACCACTTTTGTCGAATATTTTTCCAAAATCTTAATGACAAACACTTGTTCAAGGATTGAGAGATACGATTTTATAGTTGCGATATTGCCCTTGTCCTGAAGTTGCCCCAAGAGTTTTTGATAGGAAATTTCTCTCGCAGGGTAACTTAGGGCTATCTCAAAACTTTGGCGAAAAAGCGACATATTGGAAATTTGCCTTAGCGCAAGTATGTCTTTAGCGATAATTGGCTCAACTACAGCATCGCGCATAAACTGTCGCAGGCGCTGTTCGTCGTTAATTAGGTTAGCCGCTGCAGGGTATCCTCCGTATTTAAGGTAAGTGTTTAAGTCCCAACCAAAAGCTTCTTTAGATTCGTAGGCATCCCAGTGATGTACTCTTATTAATTCAAATCGCCCAAGGAGGCTTTCTTCAAGACCTACCTTAAGAGCAAGACTAGCAGAGCCAAGGATTACGACCCGCAAATTCTCACTTCCCCTATCTTCGTCAAAAAGGAGTTTTACCACCTCACTCCAACCTTCTACCTTTTGCACTTCATCGATAACTAGGAGGGTGTTTGCCCCGAGCAAACGAGCTTTTTTCCAATTTTCCGCAATCCACTCAGGTCTAGGCGGAA
>JADLFC010000164.1 GCA_020845775.1 Deltaproteobacteria bacterium | reverse complement strand
ACCGTTTCCAAAAAGTAAGTTAAATATTTTACTTTTTGGAAACGGTATTTGTTGTTTATTGGCAAGTGCTTACGCACTTGCTGTTTATACCATTTACAAAAATCCTTTTTGTAAATGGTATAATTGTTATCGTCCGTTCACTCAGACTGCGGTTTGGGCCCTTCCATAACGCGATTGATTAGGCGCATATGAATTGCTAGCGCGGCCACTATCGTTATAGCCGTAGCCGGTATGTGCATGGGGTAGTCGACTAATGAATGCAACAGTGGCAGCAAGACTGCTACCGTGCTCCCCAATAGCTGAATTCTATCGACTACTAAGCGGGACTCAGCAAGAGCTCGTTTGCTGTGTCGAAATACAACTAACAAAAACCCGCAAACAATTATGGCACCGATAGCTCCTGTCTCGGCAAATACCTGCAAATAGTCATTATGAGCATAATCCATAGTCCAACCTGCGAGCTCCACCGGTAAATAACGCAACACCGCCAAATGCCAACAACCTAAGCCAACACCTAAGATGGGGAAACTCGCAAAAACAGATAGCGAACCCTTAGCTAGTTCGTAGCGCAAAAAGTCGCGGTCAGCCGCAAGGCCATATTCGATGCGCTTCGTTAACAATTCGCGCCCACCCTGCCCAATAAAAAACAAAATGACCCCACCTACAAAAAATATCAATAACGGAGTCTTGGCTCTCTTCCAAAACTTCTCGAAGAGAACCTGAACATATGACACAGCGGTATCTCTATCCAACTCACAAGCCCCACCTCCATTCTGCCTATGCCCTTCATAACTTTTCCAAACCACTAAAAGACCAAGCATGAGTAGCGAAATGCCCATTCGCGACAAACTCAACACCGCTGCTAGCATCATGACGAAAATCACAAAAAACTGCCCTATGTGATATCTGAGCTTGTCCGGATTTCTTATAAACGTCATTAACAACTGCCTATCTCTAGAAAATTTGAGCTTCATACTCGACAAGTAACTTGTGCGAAGGAGACGGGAGAAAGCAGTAATAACTGCAACTTCAAGCAACACAGCTAAATGATTCGGGTTAGGAAAAGGCCAATGAGCTCGATTGCCGCCAACGCCGACGTTTGGCCGCTCAAACATGCCAAACAGATCGGCTTCATCCATTACTAGATGTACAATGGCGATTAGGCTACAAGAAAAACCGGAAAAAATGATGGCTCTCTGCAAAACATCTACTACATAGTCGATCTTTCTCGCTCGCTCATATCTCTCGCTTTTGACATTTTTCGATCTTCGATGATGGTGATGAGAAATTGAGGTATTAATGTCCTCACGAGGTAAAGCAACTATCCACAAACCAAAAATTAAAACTGCCACCGTCCACGAAAGCTGTGCAATGCTAGTGTAAACCTCAACGGAGATGCGATAAAAACCTAAAACCTCCGCACTCCTATACATCTCATGCCCTGCCTTTGACAAAAATGAAACTATTCCCTGTGGAAGCGGCGCAATTTGAAATAAGACCAAAGAAACAAACGCAGCGCTAAACAAAAAAGCCTTCTTCCCCACACGTCCAAGCGAGACCAAAAAAACCTCTCCCTCTCCTTTAAACAAGAAATAAATGCTAATGACCGCGCCGAGCACAAAAACTCCTTGTTTAAAGGCTGTAATAGCCACGTCCGATTTGCCTCCAAAAAACAAAGGCATCCCAGCTAAGACGCAGCTAATAAAAACAACTGAATATCGAGTAGCCCAGTGCCGTTTTTCCCTGATAGGCTTAACGATTATCGCTTCATCGGATTCGTTTAGCTCGTAGAAAGGCTCGTTCAGATAATCTGCTTGCATCTCAAATTTACCTCGAGTATCTTCGTTAACTGTGACAAAAAGAGCATCACTACAATTTGCAATACTACTAATTTGCCTCTTAGGCATTGTAGAATCTACTTATACTGCATACGCCAATGAACTTCAAAAGAATGTTGTAGATAAGGCGGCAGTTCTTGGAAACAGCCGAACTAGTTTCGACAAGGATTCCTTGGACGAGCAAGTAACGGAACTAGTTCGCCTTTCTAGCAATTTAGCAGCATATGCGTCGTTAATGCCAGAGGCGCATTATATGTTGGGAAGAGCACTTTTAAGCTCGCTAACGACTGAAAGCGAAACAAAAAGTCAATCCGAGTTTCTTTGCCGCGCATTTTTACATTTTAAGAAAGCAACTCAGCTTAGTCCTAACACATCGCGATACCACATCGCTTGGGCTAACATTAGCGCTATATTGAGATCTCCGCGCAACCTTTGCGCTCAAGATGTGATTGAAGACATTAAAACAGATGTGTTCGCGGAAAAATTACCCCCGCGACAGAGGGTTAAACTAGCACTCGGTCTTTCGCCATTTTCAACAACCGACTTGTATTTAGGTGCCTTAGCATTTTTAAGTATGGGCGACAGACATCAAGCGTTGGATATAATGCGCTTATACCAGCAGATTAATCCTTACCTGACAAAAGCACAGCAGAACTACATTTATCAGCTAGTTAACAGTAAACAAGACCTTAAGGCGGCCGTTGCGAGAACTTACCCGGCCATAACTAGGTGGGTATGGCACTTCGAGAGCTTTCGGCCGGTGGATTACAGGAACTGGAATTCGGTGTTTGAAGATGCGGTGGATGCGTCCATAACGGATTTAATAGATAGGCATTTATTAAACAAACTGCCACGCGAGAATTTTTCATCTTACATCAAACAAATAGGCTCCCTTTCTATCGCAAACAGCAGCGAAAAACTTAGAAAGCAACTAGATGCAATTCTTGAAGATTTGTACGAAGAAGATGGCAGCGTTGAGTGGAGCTCGCTGTTAAGCCAGAGAAAAGTTTTGTCGAAGCCGCGCACACTTAAATCTGTTTTAGCACAAGACGACAATCCAAAATCGAACATGCTATACGCCTGGCTTGCTGATGTTGACAATCGCGTGGCAGAACTCGACATTCGCGCAAGGACAATAGGCTTCTTTTTGCCGGCCGATTTTTCCCTTGAGCTTCTTACCCTCGAAAACTCCCTTACAGGAAACCATCTAGACACTAATTCAATTGCACTGCTCGCAAGTGACGACAACCTTCGCTACCATTCCATAACCAGCGATACGCGCATAGAAAGCTATATGGTAGACGGCAAACAAAAACTTGCCATCCACTTCCCGCCGAGCGAGTTTCGCTATCTAAAAGTTAATTACAATGGAACTAATCAAAAGGCGAAGTTTAAAAACTCCCTGCACACATTGGCCCGGGTTTTTGGAACGAATAATCGATGAAACAAATATATTCAAAGTCTCATTTCTCTGCGGGATCTCGCTTAAAACTCTTCTTAACATCCGTTTTTTCTATCATGGCTTGGTTGCCAACATCCTCTGCTGCCGAGAAAGACATGTTTATATTGGGGGAAAGCAGACTGCGCGTAGCCATCCCATATCTAGTTAGCAAACTAGATATCTTAAATTATGACGATCCGGTAAACCGCCTAATAATTGCAAACTTAGGAGCAAAACTTACGCGCATCGACGCAAATGGTAGCATACAACTAGACATAGCTAGTAGTTTTGCCGAACAAGACGAAAACAAAACTTGGGAATTTGCCATTAGACCCAATTTGCGTTTCGCCGATAACCGCGAATTAACAGCTACAGACATAAAAAAGACTTTTGAGTTCTTAATTGAGCGGGCCACAGCCCAGCAAAAGTCTAATTCCATTGCCAGGAAACTGCAAAACATCAAATCCATTCGAGTCAGCCATGTAAGAGAATCTCACTATAAGCAGTACTCCTTAGATAATATAAAGTTTCATTTGCAGAATGGCGACAAAGATTTTTTGACATTTCTAAGCCAAATCCCCATTATCGACACTAGAATTAGCAAGAACTTTGGAGAACTCTTTGGAAGCGGCACGCTTTTTACATCGCTTGGGCCGTACCAATTGCGCGAAAACAGGGCGGGCGAAATCGTGGTTTTAGAGCGGAGTGATTATTACTTCCGCCCAGGCTTTCCAAGAGCAGCTTTGGTGGAGTTTGTAGTCTTTGAGGATGATAGCTCTGCTCTAAGTGCGCTGCGAGTTGGCGCGGTCGACATTATTCCATTAGCAACCGAGAAGCAACTAGACGAAATATCTACTGACCCAACACTAGTTGCTATCGATTCTCCCTTAGAGAACATAAGGAGCGCTATTACTACTAATTGGCTCCTCGAGCGAAAAAATTGGTCAAAAGACGAAGGAAAGCCAGGTACTTTCGCTATCACTAAAAGTATAGTGAGAAAAAACCTAAAACTCGACGATCGAGCACTGGGAGCTTTTGATTTGTCGGGAACTTTTTTGCGCTAGGTGAGGGCGTTTTAAATTCCCACACCTAGCGGCGCATTATTTTGAGCCTATTAGATTCTACCAGCTTTCGTCGTGCATTTCGTGTAAGTCAAACTCATCTCTACTTACTGGCCCCGCAGGCACTGGAGCAAGCTCGCCATTAGTCGCTTTTGCCCCTTCTGAACCCTTAGCTGTTGGAGCTTTTGCCGTTTTCTTTACCACTCCACCCTTTGTGTTTGCCATTGACTTCTGCTTTGGCGAAACTTTCTTTGCCCTATTTGCACCAACAGTTCCACCCTTATTGCCGTCCACTAGGCATGACAGATCGCCCACAATCCCATTTACATTGCTAGCCTGACCAAGAAGCTCGCTTGATGCAGCCGAAGACTCTTCAGCAGTTGCAGCATTTTGCTGAGTTAGCTTATCGAGTTCGGTAACTGCAATATTCACTTGATCCAAGCCGCGGGTCTGTTCGGAGCTAGCGTTCGCAATCTGTCGCACAAGCTCCGCTGCTTGAATGGCGTTGTCGTTTATTTGTTGCAAAGACTTTGCAACTCTTTCGCTAACGGCAACCCCATTATCAGCCAACCCCTTAGAGCGCTGAATTTTTTCCGTCGTCGTCTTCGCAGCTTCAGCACTTCTCTGTGCAAGGCTTCTAACCTCTTCGGCCACAACAGCGAAGCCTTTTCCAGCATCTCCAGCACGAGCTGCCTCAACAGCAGCATTTAGCGCCAAAAGATTTGTCTGGAATGCAATGTCGTCGATAGTCTTAATTATAGCAGCAGTCTCGTCCGCAGCGCGTCGCACCTCGCCAATTGCATCATTTAGCTCATTCATCTCAGAAACGCCATGCTCGGAAAGCTCCCTAACCTTAGTAGAAAGAGTGTCGGCATGAGCGGCGTTCTCAGAATTTTGCTTAACCATCGAAGATACCTGCTCCAAGGAAGCCGCCGTTTCTTCGAGAGAGGCAGCCTGCTCGCTCGCGCCACTGGCCAAAGTTTGACTGCTTAAAGCTACCTGGTTTGCAGCGGCATTAACTTCATCTGACCCCTGGCTAAGTCTTGTCATAATGTGCTTAATAGAATTAGACAAATATCTTGCAAACCAAAGCGAAAGAATTACTCCAACTACAAGCGAAACGCCTATCATTACTACCGAGAGATTTCTAAGCGTACTATTGTTGCCAATTATCTGTTTAGCCGATGCGTTCGCCTTTTCCGTTGACTCATGCCCCTTGCTCTTTGCAGCATCCGCGGCAACTTTCGCGGCTTCGCGTGTTCGCTCTAACTTATCCTTTACGGTGATTGCAGTCTTTCGAGCCTCCGAGAGCAGCGAGTTTCCCAAAACGCGATTTCCATCAGCATATGCATCAACGGACTTGATAATAGTCTCGTAATACGAGTTTATTAGCGGATCTAACTCGGAAACGAGCTGTGAATTCGTGACTTTTAGCTCAGCAAGCAGCTTATTTAACTCTTCTCGTTTAGCTTCAGCGTTCGTCTCGGCCTCACTTAAAAGACTAGCAGCTAGATCAGTCAACCAGTAACTCATATCTAAATAGGTTTGAATGATATTATTTACGAGCGTCGACTCGACAAATGCTTGCCACTGTCCGTCAGAAGCTCTCGATTGCTCATGCAACATCGCATTCATTTCTGTATCGAGGAACTGGCTTTGCTTATCTATCTCCCAGGATACATAGCCAAGAGTTCCAACCATCATTAATAGCAGCGCTCCGCCGAGGCTGAGTATCTTTGCCGTTATGCCAAAGCTCTTACCGCCACTTTTAGATTTTCTTACGTTTGCCATTGTCTAATTCTTCCTTTCTCAAAATCTTCACGGGTTAACCTCGAGGTCTCCTAAGACTTTCTCGCTGCAAGAAAAACCAGCCGCCAAATCTTAGAGACTCTGATGCCTTAATCGGCCTTTATCGAAATATTCTGTAAATAAATTTCACTTCCGTCTGTTAGGATGCAAAATTGTAGGGAAATATGTAAATTTTTTTTGGAAATATATTCATACAGCTATTTATTACTATTTAACCGCCACAAACCGCAGCTAACAAAATAATTTGCTTAAGTTTTTCTCTAACGATGTCGGCAAAGATATGCTAAGGATTTCCTTAGGCGGCGTTTCTGGAAGCCATGGAGAGAGTATTGTCATCTTTTGGAGTCTAGAAATAGGTTGTTTACGACACATTTATTTGTATTTGGAGGACACACATGAGATTAAATCGAAAAAAAGTATT
>JADLFC010000163.1 GCA_020845775.1 Deltaproteobacteria bacterium | reverse complement strand
GTGACGAGCTTTCGGAAATATTCTGTGGCGGTAACGCGAGGGCTTATCTGGTGGTAGTGTCTGAGGAAGCGTTGGGGCTAGCATTCGTATGGAACTCGCTTGAAAGGCGAATAAAGGGGGCAGAAGGTTGTTCAATTGCGATACTTCGACCTTCTAGTTTAGACATGCGGGAGAAATTGTATTCGCTCGGAATGGAGTATGTGCTTTCAGCTCCGGTGCTCGCCGATGACCTGTTACTCGCCTATTTCGGCGAACTACCGCGCCGCGATCTGATGTCTGCTAGCAAGCTAACCGAGATAGCTAGCATAAATAAGAAGCTTAAAGTTATTATTGCTGATGACGTTCCGACTAACAGGATCATTCTCGAAGATATGTTTGAGGAGCGAGGGGACGAGGTGTTTTCGGTAGGTGACGGAAAAGATATCGTAGAGCTAGTTACGCCAATGCTCACTGGCGAGACAGATGCTGCGAAGTTTGATTTAATAATTACAGATATTACAATGTCTACTATGAACGGCGATGAGGCAGCGCGCTTGGTGCGACAGCTTGAATCAAAGCACCCTAACAACCCACATGTTTGTATGATCGCTATTACCGGCCATGCCTTTAAGGAGGAGCAGGAGCAAATCCGCGGTGCGGGATTTGACGGCGTTTTAGCTAAGCCAATGACGCCAGAGATGCTAGCTAAGGAACTATCTCGACTGTTTTCCAGCTCGTAAAATGCTTGGAATTACAGGCGCTTATGCTGGCGGGGGCGAGAATATGCCGCTTGCAGAAGGCAAGGTAAATTTTCACTCTCTGTAAGCAGAATACTTCAAGCGCTTATTCAGGGCTGTCGATTAGTTAATCAATGTTCTCGGACTTGGAGGCACTGCATGGAACTTTCGCCTAGACATCGCATTTCCATATTACTTCTGCTTGGTGTGTTAACTATCGATCTATCGGTTGCACTGGGCGCCTTTTTTATTAATACCCCGTCACTTCTCTCGGCTAAAGGCCTCCTTGCGTTTATGGGCGCAATTAACGCCTTTGCTCTCGCTTTGCCACTGAGTATTGTTACTCGTGTTCGCTTGCTTAGAGATGACATTGAGAACATAGCTGGCGCCTATGATTCTAGTCGCAGAATTGATGTAGCGAGGCACGGTATACTTTCCTTGCTCGCGCTAAGCATTAATAGTCTGCTTGCCGCAGTGCAAAAGAAGCAGGAATACCTGATCATTGCGCGAGAGTCTGCCGAGGCGTCTGACCGCGCTAAGTCTTCCCTTATCGACCAGCTCCGCAGGAGAGACGTAGAGCTAGTGCGTGCTAAACAGGAAGCCGAATGCGCCAGTAGGGTAAAATCGGACTTTCTTGCTAACACCAGTCATGAAATTAGAACTCCGATTAACAATATTATAGGTTTTGCAGAAATGTTGGTCGAATCGGTTAGTCGACCAGCAGAGAAAAAGCAGGTTGAGTGTATTCTAGTATCTGCAACCTCACTATTGGGACTGATTAACGATATTCTCGATTTAGCGAAGATTGAGGCGAATAAATTGGAGTTATCTCCTGTGGCTACCGATCTTCGTGCTTATCTCCTAAGAGAGCTGGAACCGCTCAAGGGCCAGGCCGAGAAACGAAATATTGGCCTTAGTATTGAAATCGACAATGCCTTGCCAGCCAAGGTGATGGTAGATGCGCTCCGCTTTCGGCAGCCGGTAATAAATCTAATCAGCAATGCCATGAAGTTTACTCCAGCGGGAGGAAATGTGACGTTTAGGCTGGCGGTTGAAGAGCTAACGGCCGATTCGACTCACTTGCATATCTCCGTAAGCGATACCGGTGTTGGCATTTCCGCTGCAGCTCAGTCAAAGATCTTCGAGGCATTTGAGCAGGCAGATACGTCTACGACGCGAAATTACGGGGGGACTGGTCTTGGACTTTCTATAAGCAAGCGCATCATTGCATTAATGGGGGGTACCATTGCGGTTACGAGCAAGGAGGGCGCTGGGTCGACTTTCTTCTTTAGGGTATCTCTACCGATAGCCGAGAATGTGCCAGTAGAGCAAGTAGTCTTAAAGAAGCGCAAATCTATTACCGTAGGCGGCCAAGAGGTGGCGCCCTTTGAGGATCGGGAGCAGCTAAGGATTCTGGTCGTAGATGATAATGAGCCAAGTCGAGAAATTTGTGTTCATCGCCTGTGTAAGTTCGGAATGGAAGTGTCGACCGCCACCAATGGCAGTGAGGCTGTCGAGCTCGCGCAAAATAGTTCTTTTGATCTGATTTTAATGGACTGTCAGATGCCGTATATGGACGGACTTCAGGCAACTGCTTTAATCAGGCAGCATCAGCGCGAATATGGGAGTCACTGTCCAATCGTTGCCCTTACGGCGCACGCTATAACTGGCTATCGGGATATTTGCATCAAAGCGGGCATGGATGATTACTTAACGAAACCGATTGATGAAAGTGAGCTATTTGATTTTCTCGACCGCTTTTTTAGAGAAAGCAAGAAGCAGCCTAAAGGTGAAGTTATTCCGCAGGTAGACACTCCATGAAAACCTTACCGCGCGAGAAAATCGCTGTCTACCAGGGCGACCCATTATGGATGCTGGTCTTGTCGCAGTTAAAAACGAGCGCGCTGGCCCTAGCGCCCCTTATCCGAGAACTTAGCCCGACTGTGCCAGGGACGTTAGAATCTCATCTAGCCCAGCAGCAGTATGAGACCTTTCTTAGTCAGATTGAAGATAGTTACGATCTAACGCAACTCGTGTGCTTAAGCAGTCCAAGGCTGCGGCGTACCAGCCTCGTTCAGGTCGCTGAAGATGTTGGTCAGAACTATGCACGCAGATTTGCCTCGCCGTCCTCGGAGCAGGCGCTAATCTTGGTGGATGAGTCGCTGCCACCGGTAAATACTCAAACCGTTATAGTCATGCGAGTTCTCGACTGTCTGCTGCGAGCGGCAAGTCGCCTCGGTGAAAAGGATAGCAGTTATGTAGTTGTGAAGCGGAGCGCCACGCGACCGCTTGATGAACGTCTATTGGGCGTTACGGTTGAGTGCATTGATTTTAATTTTGGCGTGTCTGCGGACCGGCTGCAGGAAAACCTTAATAGATTTAAGGCGCAGTCTTATGCGCACTGCATCAATGATCTAGGGCTAGAAGTATGCGCAGCGCTGCACCTAGCCTATCAGCTGGGCGCTACCGTCGAGGTTCTTCGAGGTGAAGCGGGAGAAAGTATTTTGGCAATCTCCTTTGAGTTTGAGAGAGCGGATGGGGATATCTCGGATGGCGTTACCCAAGTATCGCCCAGCGGAAAAATCTTCATTTGCAGTGAGTCAATGGTTATGATTAAGAGGATGAAACGGCTTGCTCAGTTTCACCAAGTTAGTATAGTACCGATTTCCTCGATAGGCGAGTTGCCGCCTGGTGCACCGTTGGTCTTAGATGTAAGCTGCGAGGTGTCAAGTCATTGCCTCGATAGAAAGTTATGTATCTTACCAAGGGATACGGTGTTTCTGGTGTCCGGTAGCAAGAACGAGGTGTCTGGATTCCTTGTTCAGCAGGGGTATTCTCGCCTTGTGCCGCTGCCAATAGTGTCGAGTCGGTTGCTTTGTACTATTAGCGAGAGGCATCTCTTACTAGAGCGCCAGGCGGGCAGGGAACTTGAAATGCAACGCCTAAGGGTGTTGGTGGTTGACGATGCTGAGACGTCTCGCATTATCATCCGGGATCACCTGGAGTCCCGAGGGCATTTGGTCGCGGAGGCATGCGACGGGTCAGAGTTTATCGAATTAGTTCATAAGGGCGAGCAGTTCGATTTAGTATTTTGCGATCTAGCGATGTCTCACCTAGATGGGCTGGCAGCAGTTAGAAGTTTACGGGATTATGAGGCGATTACTGGCACCTACTTGCCGGTGGTAATGATGACTGCATATGCAGCGGTTGAGGAGTCTAGCGAATTCCAGGAGAGGGGAGTGAACTATCAGTTGCGTAAACCCATTAGCGGTAATGATGTAGACTTGGTAATTGGCAAACTGTTTCCGAAGTCTCGTGCAGAGCTGGGGTCTGCAAACTATGTTGAGGGCAAATCTAGTTGCCTTATAGCCGTTGATGATCTCAGAAGCCGCTGTGCGGGAAAAACTGGAACGATGATTCGTGTTCTTGAATCCTTTCTCAATGCTTGTCCTACTTTTCGCAGCAAACTCGAATGCCGAGAAATTCGGGGAGATAAGGTTCTTTTGGCAAAAGCACTACATACCATCAAGGGACTGTTTTACGAAATCGCCTTTAGGGAAGGCAGTGAAGCTATAGCAGGAGTGGAGGCGAGATTAAAAGCGCAAAGCACTCTGGGCGATCAGGAGATTTTAGATGTACAGAATTGGCTGGACTGCGCTAAAAATGCAGCGGAAAGCGTGAAGGCGAAGCTCGCTAGTGTCTAACGTGTAAACAGTTCACAGAAAGTGAGTTACACCATTTGCAAAAATCCTTTTTGCAAATGCTATAAACGCTTGAGAGGTAGGTTGTTAATTCGCTACGGAGATTAATTCGACGTTAGCGCGAGGAACGACGACTTCATCTCCGTTTGTCAGTGTGGCTTTTAATACCCTTACCGTCGCCCCTGTAGGAATAGTTTGGGGAGAGGTGGGTAACTCAGTAACTCTTGCAAGTTTTCCAAAGTAAGGTACTCGGATTATGCGAATGTCGCTCCCGATGGCTAATCCTTTAGTTTGGCTGCTCGGAGTTTTAAAATGAGTTCCCAGGAGGGAGGTGTCATGACAATCTTCCGAAGGCACTATGACCTCTGGACGCATGGCTCCAGCGCGGACTTGAGTTGCGCCGTTTATGGAAGCTCGCTTGCCAGCGAGCTTGTGGGCAAGTTCGGAAATGCGCTTTTGTAGTGGCAGGTGCCCAAATCCCTCGGTTATTATTAATGTGAAAGGGACATCCTCATCTCCAGTTATCGAGACGCTAATGTCATGCCCTACGAATTCGCACAACGTGCTAGCATCTAGTGAGCCAGTAATAACCCCAGCAATTTTTCTGGTCGCGGCGCTTTTCAGGGCTTCCTTGGAAAAACAAGCACCGCCAATTAGAATTGCGTCTCTTAACTCATCTCCAACATTGTCTATATCGCTAGCTAGGACTTCTGCACTTTCGCTAACATTTAGGGGATATAAGCTCCCAAGTTTTTCACCACCTACGCCAAAAATGCCCTGTATAAGTGCGCCAGTAGATCTTATCGTTGCAGACTTTGAAGTAGCGACGTCAGTTACAATGCCATCTATATAGGCGTTTACAGTAATAGGCGTAGAGGGGTGGCGAATTCCCAAATGAGCATTTGTAGGGGTAAAAAATTCAACCGTGCCACTCGTCGGGCTTTTTAGCTTAACATCAAAGAGTCCAAAGAATATTTTTGTTGCACAAATTAAATCCCCCGTTTTTACGAGATCTCCATCCCTTATCTTTATTCCCTTGACCGCCTCACTCGGGTCAATATCCATTAAATCAGCTACTCTTATAATATCTAGTTCGCCTGGTAAGTCTGCAGACAAGACCGGAGCAGTCGCGCTAACCTTGTCTCCTACGGTCACCAAAACTTTTCCTGGAAGTGGAAGCTCGCGGATTTTTTCAATCGTCGTGCACTCGGTGACCAACAGTCCTGGAGTATATGCCTGATTCATAGCGGAGCGTCTGTTAAATATAGCAAATAGCTTCTTTTGTTATGAAGAGGTTTCATCAATTACCCACTGACAATATTTAGCCGAAACATTGCCGGTGTTTAAGGCAATGATTTCTGGTGTCTCGTAGGGGTGTAGCTCTACGATGGTATCTTGAAGTGCTTTATAGCGCAAATTAGTAGTCTTGATGACTAGCAGTAACTCGTTACTGCTTTCCACCTTGCCCTGCCAGCGGTAAATAGAGGTTACATTGGGCAGGATGTTAACACAAGCAGCGAGTTTTCTAGAAATAAGCTCATTGCTTAAATTAGTAGCTACCTTGATTGATGGTGCAGTGACGAGAACTACGCAGAGCGACTGCTCTTCCATTGGTGTTATGATAAACTAATTTTCTTTGGTCTAGTGTAAGGCCGGTAGAAAAAAATGGCGAGGAGGAAGCCCTTTTAGGAAACCTCCTCCTCGCATTTGGTAATTTCTAGCTATTTATAAATAGCAAAGCTAATGGCACCGCCAAGCTCGCCAAGCTTTCCACCTTCCTTTTTGCCGCCAGTAATATCGACTTCGCCTTTAGGGTCGCCGTGGCAGGATAGGCAGGACTCGCCGTAGTATTCGGGAATTATATATCGATATGCTTTTTGGCCTTTTAAATCTGCTTCTTCCTTAAAAGGCTCCCCCTTAGCCCAGCTACTAGCTCTAAACTTGCTCTCGATAACGCCTTCTTCCCAGCTATCTGGTCTATTTGCGCGATTGCGAATGTACTCTTTAGGAGCAGTTAGCTTGAGATACATCTTTCCCGCCATGTTTTTGGTAAAGTCATCCGCGACCTGCTTACCGAAAACGGCAGGTAAGAAACCCTTAAAGCCTTTGCCTTGCTCGTTAATTACGTCTTGTGCCTGTTCCATAATAGAGGTTATCGAGGCTACTAATACCTTGTGGGCATCGCCATCGGGATACTCGGCTCCAGTAATTTTCGCGTAGTTAGCCTTAGCGTTTTCAACTACCTTAGCCGGTGTAAGGCCCTTGTCTCCTTTGGTCGCATCATTAATTAAAGTCTGGTTATCTGAGATCACACCGCGCGCAGCCTTCAAAAAATTTGTGAGTTCCTTTGCTGTGTCTTCATCGCTTTGTGCAAACGCACTCGTGGTGCTCAGTAATGCTCCAGGAAATAACAACAAGCAAAGTGCTTTAAGTAATACTTTTTTTCGATTTAATCTCATGTGTGTCCTCCAAATACAAATAAATGTGTCGTAAACAACCTATTTCTAGACTCCAAAAGATGACAATACTCTCTCCATGGCTTCCAGAAACGCCGCCTAAG
>JADLFC010000162.1 GCA_020845775.1 Deltaproteobacteria bacterium | reverse complement strand
GTAGCAACGAGCTTGACACCATAACCTAAAAACCATACAACTTAAAAACCTAAAATATGCAAAGTCGATCGACCTAGAGGATGTCTTGGGCATGATAACGCCTTCAGAGATGCTGGCTTCCGGCGGCTATCCGTGGACAGTTATTCCGCTAGAGCAACGCCATGACTATATGGCTGCACTGGAATCAGCTAGTGTAGGCGAGGATATCCGCCCATTTAGAAAGTTTCTTGCTAGGCTAATTGAAAAGAATAAGACCACCTTGTAGCTGACTTTTTCCAGGGATTTAAGGCGTGTCGACAAGCATGCCACAAAGCAACTTTCTGGAGGTCGCAGAGCGTAATATCACAAAAACGCGAGTATATGTCATAACTTCGTAGAGATATTGGACTAAACGCTAGCAGGTATGGCTAGCTAGGTGAATCTTACGAAGTGGATATGCCAGAGGTATGTATTAATAATTGCAATATGGCAGCAACGCTAGATGGGCGTAATGCTAATTTGCAGGGGGACAATGGATTATCATCTTTTGAGCTTACTCCCCCGCGAGAGCTGTCAAATACGCTCATTAGTCAGAATGCGCTTTGCTGCCCACCCGTCACTGCCGTGTATCTGCCGCCTAAGGCGGCACATCAGCAGTCATTTAACATCGATGATGTCTTAAAAATTGAATCGGTACTGTTTTCGCCAGAGCAGGCTAAGGAAGCTAAGGCTGGTCTAAATAACCTCATTGACGGTATTTCTCGCAAGCTGGAGTCTGAGGACATCCGGGGATTGGACACAGTAGGTAAGGTTCAACGGGTTTTTAGGGCCATTGAGGAGAGTGGTTTGAAACCTTGTAGTGGAGTGCGGTGTTTGAGCGACGTTTTTGTTGCCGGGACAGATAGCACTGGCAAAATAGACTGCGACACCTCTGCTTTGATGGTCTTGGCGTTGGCAGAAAAATACGGTTGGAAGGATGTGGGGATGGTTGTTATTCCTGGGCATGCTTTTATTAGAGTTGGCGAGAAGAATGTGGAATATGTAGGAGTTAAGGATGATAGCTTCTACAGGAATGCGTATGGGTTAAGAGACGAATGGGTACCACACGCTCTTAAGGGAAAGGAAGTGCTTGCGCTATCCCATTGGGTGGTTGCTGCGAACTCCTCGAGTCAAAATCCCGATCAAATAATTGAAATCTGTAACGCGGGCCTACAGCTGAGAAAAGAGGAGTCCTGGTTATGTTACGAAAGAGGACGGGCACAGCTAGAAAAAGGAAAATTCAAACAAGCGATATCAGACTTTAGCAGCTGCTTGCAGTTTAATGCCGACGAGAGGCACGACTTAGACGACGCGTTGGCATATCAAGGCCGAGGAATTGCTTATAGCTCCTCTGGCCGCGATAAGAAGGCCTTATCGGATTATTCCGAGGCCATAAAACTTTACGAGAGGATGGCAAAGCTCTACTTGGAAAAGGCGAAGTTGGCCCCGCATGATTACATGCTATTTTCGGCGGAACACTACTTGGACGAAGCGGCATACTGCTTTGCTGCTAAAGGAGAATTACATAGGGCAAGATATGAGATAAATAATTTTAAAAAAAACGAGGATGCTGCGAATCAGGATCTGAAGGAGATGGAGGTTTGCGCTAACTGGCTAAAGTCTCGCGGGACTAAGCTCATGGAGGAGGATAAAAATAGCAAGGCAGTTGAGTGTTTTAGCAAAGCACTCGCCATAAATGCAGGCGACACAGAGCTGTATCTTAGTCGCGCTGAGGCGAATATGGCGCTTGGAAAGTCTAAGGAGGCTGCGGACGATGCGAGTAGGGTTGTCGAGTGGGCCCGCGAGTCTAACGAGAATAGAGCTCAGGCCCATTGTCTGCGAGGTTTGGTTAGGATGGAAATGAAGGATTATAGCGGTGCCATCGGCGATTACACAGATGCACTAAAACTTTCGCCAAACAACGCTGAGGCTTATTATTGCCGAGGGTTGGCCAAGGTAGCGACTGGGGATCGAGACGGGGCCACCGTGGATTACAAAAAAGCGTTAGAGCTGGATCCAGAGTTAAAGGATTTTGAAAATTATTTAGAATAGAACAATTGCAAAGTGGCATATTTTTTAGGTTTTTATCGAGAATCGGATAGTTAAGTCATTTACTTGGAGTAAGTTATGAGTGTTATTCAATCGCTAAATAATGTCGTTCAGGCGTTAAATTCCCAACAACAGCAGCAAGTGAATAATGGCGTAAGTAATTATGTCGTCCCAGCGATAAACTCAGCTCAAAATGCAGTTCTACCTAGCTTGTCGCCAAAGCAACGTCATAAGGTTGCTATGAAATCGATTGACCTGCTGACAGACCACACTGGGGACATGTTTAAATATGCTTTCAATAAGACGGCCGACGCTTTTAAGAATTACCAAAGCGGAACTCTAAGCAAACAGGGATTTAATGCTCAGATCAATCAGATCGCTTCGGATTTGCATGACGACATGACGAGCAGCATTAACCAAGGGGCGTTTAAGGTCCTGGGTAAGAACATTAGCACCCATGCAACACTCGATGTTGGTCCGGCCTTACAACAGGCTTGCGTGTCGTCGGTTCAGGCATTTATGAACTTTTCCCAAACTGGAAGTACCGCGGATTTTGCCAGAGAGATCGGTGTAATGGCAAACGATTTCCTTGTTCAGGCTGGGATACGGTAGAGAGATAATCCAGCAAGGCGTCAGCCCACTCTTTGCGGCGTTGTCGTAGACTACTAGTGGGCTTTCGTTGTCGGTGATTACTTCTTTTGCGTTGGCGTCGCGGAGGCATATAGGTTGCTACGACAATTTACGATCGCAAAACTGTTAATCTTCAAAAACCAGCAAATTTCCCTTTGGCCCATTCATCTCCAGGTGGAATTGCTGAATTAGACGTTTTGCCTCAAAAAGAATGTCCCTGAAGGAAAAGGATTCAGAAAAGTTTAGGCAGGCTAAAGGCTCATAAGTCATGTCCCTAAGAAAGGAGGCATGACGAATATGGGAACGACAGGAAGAGATAAGGAAATCAGCTGGTTCTGCAAGCGTTATGAGAATTCTAATCGGCGAGAGAAAGGCGAGTTATTAAGTGAGATAGAGAATCGTTTTTTGGTCAGCCGTAGGCGCGCTAAAAGGCTAATGATTGGCGATTTATGCTCTGAGGCTGAACGGAAGACGAAGACTGGCAAGATTGGTCGGCCATCTAAATATCAAGACAAGGCATTAGCATCTACAACCAATGGTGCTTTATATATTCCGGCGGGAAAGTATGTGATAAACAGTCGCCTAAATATGAACAAGAGCAATTTTGTCCTCAGAGGTGCGGGCCAGGGTGAAACTATTTTGTACTTTCCTAAAAGTTTAGAAACCGTAGTGGGTTTTAGAGATTGGCAGAATCCCCTTCCGGGGCAAATGATATGGGGCAATGGCAGCGGTGGACTAATATGGATAGGAAGCGCTGCCGAATCTGGCTGGCCAGCTTTTGGCCCCTCTTTAGCATTAGTTACGACTCCCGCTTCAAAAGGTAGTTCGGTTCTAACATTAAATAAGACCTCCGGTTTAGCGGTGGGGCAGTACGTCGTTCTTCGTCAAGCAGACGACGTCAATAAGACACTTTGGCAATACCTTCATGGCGACTTAATCTCACCTAATGATCTTAATCCAAGCGATGCTTATTATTGGCCCGTTAAAATTAAAGCTATTTCCGGAAACGCTATTACTCTTAATCAACCGCTTTTATTCGATGTGCGAACACAATGGTCACCCGGCCTATATACTTATACGCCAGTAGTTAAAGAAGTTGGAATCGAAAATCTCACTATCGAATTCCCAGATATTCCCTATGAAGGTCATCACGATGAACCTGGTTACAATGGTTTTGCTTTTCTTGACTCCTTAAACTGCTGGATGCGAAACGTGGAGGTGAAAAATGCTGATAATGCCGGTAGTATTGGAAGGCTATCGAAAAACGTAACCATCTTAAATCTTGCGCTCAAATCGCGGACTCAAGGTAGCTACATAGACAATTTCGGAGGATACTCTGGCCATCATGGGATTTATGTCAAAAGCATGGCTTCAAACAACATGGTTAGCAATCTCGATTTTAAGGGTACCTTCATCCACGAAATAAGCGTCGATGCCAAGGCAAACGGAAATGTATTTCGCGCTAGCCAAGGAGAAGACATTTCATTCGATCACCATAGCTATTCTCCTTTTGCAAATCTATTTTCAGACATCAATGTCGGCGAGGGAAGCAGACCATGGTATTCAAGCGGCAATCCAGATGTCTTTAAGTCTGGCGCTTGGGAAGTCTTTTGGAACATTCACACTAACAAAGGCCAGTTCGTTAAATCGCTTCCGTGGTGGGAACCGCGCAGTAGTGTCGTCCCATCGCAAGAAAGCAATTGGCCATCCGATCCCTTAGACCGATGGGGAGAAATAATGCCCAGCATTACCCCTCGCGACCTTTACTTATCGCAATTTAAGAAACGCACTGGCTATGATAGTTATCTATATTCTCCACCGTCTGCGCCATCCGCGCCCAAAAATTTGAGAGTTGTGCAATGACGATATGCTTGCTTGTGCTTCATATCATCATGTCGCTAAGCACGCTTATTTGCCGTCAGATTACGACAACTATTCAGTTACCTCGTCATTCCTTTTAGGCATCATTGATGATGTAAAGCTGGCTAAAAACATTCGCTAAGCGCAGATCGTCACGACAAAAAGTCGAGATAGTTATTCTTATTTATTACATGCAGTGAACTTGTGGGGTAGGCGTTTTTAAAAGTGTTGGGGAATTTAGCTTTGCTAGCAGAATACTTAATCTCAAATGCAGAAAGTTTCCCATCTCCTTCGCTAACGAGATCTATTTCCTCCTGAGCATACGTGCGCCAGTAATAAAAATTTAGGAATTGCCTTTGGTATTCATTTATCTTTAATTTTTCCACGACGATAAAATTTTCCCAAAGTGCACCTACATCTCCTCGATTTTCTAGTGAATTGAAGTTAGTAATTAAGGCGTTTCGAATGCCATTGTCGACAAAGTAATACCGCTTATTTTTTTGCACTTCCTTTCGCATGTTGCGACTAAAGCCAGGAATAGCAAAGATTACGAAAGTCTTTTGTAAAATGTCTAAGTAACGCGCAACGGTTTTGTAATCGACCTTTACGCCAGAAGCTATTTCGCTTAGTGAAACGTCCTTTCCAATTTGAAAAGCTAAGAGTTTAAGGATGTCCACCAAAATTTTCGGACTCTTAACTCGTTCGAGTTGCAAAATATCTCTTAGAAGATATGAATTTACTAACTCGCGAAGGATTTCTCGTTTTTCCGTTAGCGTAGCTTCCGTAATTACTTCAGGGTAGGACCCATATATTAAATACTCAGCTAGCCGCGCCTTTAAATCATACTTATTTAATTCACCTAAGAGTTCCATTTGAGAGATCGGATATAATACTCGGCTAACCTTTCTTCCAGTTAATGGTTCGCCAACTTTACTTGCGAGTTCAAAAGAGGCCGAGCCGGTAGCTATAACTCTTATTTGCGGCACATGGTCGACTAAAAGCTTAAGTCCAAGGCCGATATTTTCTATATATTGTGCCTCATCGATGACGATGAGGTCGTACCCCTGGGCATACTCCTTAATTTCTTTGAGCGACTGGGAACTAAACAAGTTCCTTACTTCGAGGTCCTCGCCTGTATCGAAACGATATTTATAATTACAAGACGCTAGATAGGACCTTACAAGCGTAGTCTTTCCCACCTGACGAGGTCCATAAAGCACAAAAACCTTCTGTGCTTTTAAATACTTATCCATATCCTGAGCATAAATTCGCCTAATCATAATAAGGAGAGTATATCCTTAGATTTATGTAAATTCAAGGAGTTTAGATCCTTGAATTTACATAAATAGCAGGAATTTGCTTAGGTAACTTTTTATTTCTACGGCCATTGTTTGACTCACCTTTATTATGGGCAGATCGAATTTATTTCCATCGCTGTCGCAGAAGAGTTAAAGCGATTGATTTGCCACTAAGTGAATTACTTCTTCTATAAAAGGAAAAGCAGTGGGCTGCTGCTTTATCGAAAAATTAAATACATACAACACTGCGGAGAGGACCGCCCTCCGTGTCAATGTAGTCCACAAAGGTGCTCTCCCGTGGGATAGTCCCGCGAAAGTTTTTCTTCACGGCCTCGACAAAAGAGGCCGGAAGACCAACCCGGTCCACTATACTATCGGACTTAAGGCTCCAGGCTGCCTTAAGTCTGCGGTAGACCTCGTGGTCTACCATGATATTTGCTAACATGACGGTATAAGAGGTGGCCTCGATACCGCAATTCGATGCCACCTCTTGGGAAGTCTTACCCGTACTCCAGGTAAGGCGTTCCCAAACAATTTTCGAGAGCCCCTTTTTAGGGGCTCGAAAATCCTTATTGAGAGAATTTTTAAAGATCCCCTCAACTATTTTTTCTACTTTATTTCTATTTAACATAAAAACTCCTTTCTGCAGCAGCCCGCCAATTGTCCTTGAAAAAAAGACAATTAACGGGCTGCTGGTTTGGGGAGGATCGAAAATGACAACGCAAAAATTGGCTACCCGCATACTTTAGCGAAAAAACCTTGAGTGCAGCAGCCCAACTACCATATGAGTTCGGAGAGATGTCCGAAAATTGAAAGGAACCAATCTAATATTATAGCGTTGAGTCTGACAGACTAGCATATACCTGCCTGCTAGCTCAAAGTCCTAACTTCCTCAGTTAACGGCTTTCGCCCCTGAGGTGACCCCGTAAGAATCACGGCGAGAAAGGCTTTTTGGTTTCTGAGACACACTTGATGAATCTCTCGTAATCATTTGAATGGCCTAAGTAATTGGACTGATAGAGAAATTCTCAAGGGCTCGATATGTAAGCCCCTGTTGTTACTTGGGAAAAATAATAACCTGGAACCAATCCTTCAGGGAGGGGACTAGCAGCAATTCTAAATTTGCACAACCTACTATTTAGATCAAGAAATACTAGCGGGGGAATTGGTTGCCAAATTTAGAATTGCTGGATTGCGTACCCTTCTTGTAGCGGGCCAGCTGGACCGTGAGCTACCGCACGACTATGCGCATCCAGAGCCGAATAACCAAGTTCATCAAGAACAACCGTGTTAATTTGAGTTACTGCCGCTCCTGTATCGAAAATCACCCGTGCCAGGCGCTCTTGTCCTTTGCCTCTTAGCCTTATACCTACTACAGGCAGCCTGCTTTGAACTGTGATGTTTATTGCCGTGTCATTAGCGCTCTATCGCGATATGGTGCAAGTTTGCGCTGTAAATTGCATCTGCGGGAAATAGCTCTCCAGTGTATAGTAAGGCCGCACGTTTCGGTTTTTCACCGTTTGCCAATAGTTTTTTAAATTCCTTCTTATCCCTATGATGCACTCGCACCACCCCGGCTTGCGGATCCGGCGTTGAAAGATCCCAATTAACGTCCACTAACTGCACCCATTCGTCCTTATAGCGGGTTCTGATCTCATTCCAGGATAACTTCTCACTCATAAAATTACCATTAAGAAATTCTAGCCAAGTTACGGACTTAATCACTAAGTATGCGGATAACAAAACCATTTTGTTACCAAACTAGCTAAGTCTTGTTAACTATTCAGTAGCAAAATGCTAATTTTAGCATCGTTCTCCGTTCTTCTCAATCGCCTAAAATCCTAGGGCAAAGCCAAGCTGGGATTAATGTTACTTTTTTATCGGTAGTTACGAGACAGGCAATCAGTGGCTGCTGAGAGAGGGGGGGGTAAAAACCATAACTCACTCCCTATCCTCGCGACGAAATTCATACATTTTAGGTTCATCGTAAGTAGTTCTGTCCATACGGTGCTCATAATGTTCATCGTCTTCATCACTCAGACAACGAAAATCAAAATGATCTTGCCCCGAAAGAGTGGACACTTTTTATAAAAGGTTTTTATAACTGAAGTATAAGGAGTGCAATAACATGGGAAAGGCATCTAAACGGCAATTTAGTAATGAATACAAGCAGGAAGCTGTGAAGCTAGTAATTGAAGGTGGAGCTAAGGCTAGCGAGGTGGCTCGGGATTTGGGCATT
>JADLFC010000161.1 GCA_020845775.1 Deltaproteobacteria bacterium | reverse complement strand
TTTCTCTCTGGCCTCTGTTAAGAGCATCGCTAAAATCCACTTCCTTAACAGAGGCGCAGATGGTGATAATTTGCTCAATATGGGGAATGGTAAAGAACAGATGGGCGGCCAAAAGCATTTGGGCTTCGGCGCGAGTAGATTATAAAAGTTAGCATAAGTTCACGGTTTTAGGCCATATTTTTCTCCTGCTTTTTTGAGCTGGAAAAATGTGAAGCAGAATCGGCATTTTAGCTGATTTGGGGATCAGTTAGGGAGGGAGGACGTTGTGGACGTTTCTCTTATTATTCCGCTTTAGAAGTTCATGTAAGGTCTCGCTTGTCGCAGTTTTCGAGCAAAGAAGTTAGGGTTCCCGAGCCTACTGGCGCGGTACCTGTTGATCCGAGCTTGGGCGGCACCGCGTCCGCTAAACTTGACTCCTTGGTAGTGCCTGAGAAGAGCAATGCGGAGCTTCGTCAGGAAATGGAGGAGTGTCGTAAGGAGGGAGAGAAGTGGGGGAAGGTCGATCAAGTGCTCGGGTGGGGGGAAAGTGGGGTGCAAGTTCTTTACGATACTATGCAATACTGTGCCGTATGCGTGCCCATTTATAATGGAGCGTTTGCGGCGGCTAACATGGCAAGTCGTCCTCTTGCCTCTCTATTATGTAGATATTGGTTAGCGGTAGAAAGCGGCACTTTTGTAAAAACGCTTCAAAGTGCGGCAAAGAATCTTGGCTCGCATTTTCTGTCTGAAAACCCGCCCACCTTTGATGAGGCGATTAATAAAGTTGTGGAGGATGGAAATGAAGCGCGACTTCAGTCAGCGCAAATTGCAGCGGGAGCGATGGTTGCTAGTGGTGTAGCAAGTAAAGTCGTTTCCTATTTGGGCGGCCAAATGGCGCTAACTAGCGCGGGGAGTGGTATGGTGGGCGCAGGTGCGGGGGCGAGTGCATCTCTTACTTCAAGTCTAAGTTCAATGGGGGAGCGCTATATCGATGCAGTCTATGAGTTTTCGGAGCAGTTTGGGAACCTGCCTAACGACGAGAATAAGAAATTATTGTGGAATCAGTTTGCACGAACTAGAGGCTTGGATCTTAAGGAAATGCTAAGCGATGCGGCCTGGAGCACTTTAGAAGGTGCGGTGGCGGGACATGTGGGAGGCAGACTGGGAGCTGGAGGAGTTCGGGGGCTATTAAAGCCAATAAGTGAGTTAGGCGATAGCGCGGCAGATTTTTCGATTGGCTTAGCGGCTGTTTTATCGCGCGCCAAGCTTTCGGGCCAAGAGTTGTCGGCAGAAGAGTTTAGAGATTCGCTTAAGAACTGCCTAACTTCAGCGATTCAGGGAAGGTTTAGCCACGAGCTTACGAAACAGCGGACTGCGGGGTTAAATCATAAGCTCGACCTAGGTCCCATTGTCACCAAGGGCGATCTCGAGCGCCTGATAAAGAAAGGGATCATCCAGCACCCGACAGAGATTTTAGATGAGCGAACTAAGCTTCCCACTAGAGCAGTTATTAATTCTAAAACAGCTCTAAGCAAAATCAGCCAAGACATTCCCGGCGAAAAAGTGTTTGTAGGCCTCGATTTTAACAATATGGGGCCGGCTAATAAAAAAATCGCAGGTGAGCTTTTTGCTCCGGAAAATCCCAAAGGCTATGGTCATATGAGCGAGGAGGTGAACAAACTACTCGCTTCGATAAAGAAGGCTGCCAAGAAGACGCTTGGATCAGATGCGGTGTTAGTTCGCATGGGAGGTGATGAGCTTGGCATTATAATCGGTCATGACAGCAAGAATCCGCGAGAAACTCTGGAAAAGGTGGCTAGTTTTGTCAATGCCGTCGAAGATTATAGAGACTCTATATTTAAGATGAGCGATCCACGGGTGAAGGCTGCGGAGTTGCTAAGCCTTGTGCGACGAGAAATGCGAAAGGTGTTTCAAGAAGTTAAGACTGAAATGCAGGATGACTTTGGTCATGATGGCTATTTTAGGATTTTAGAACAAAAGCTCGCTAAAGAAGGATATTCTCAGGATGAGATAGCTGCAATTAAAGAAAGTTCTAAAAACTCTAACAACTCTCGCTTAAGTAGCGGAGATTTGGTTTTAGCAATAGCTAGGCGACGGATCGAAAAACGCGGCATAAATGTTGACGAAAGGCCCGTAAGCATTATGGGACTTTCAGTAGGAGCCGTTAAGGTAGGACGCGATTTAGATCCACAGACCATGTATAGGGCAATTGCCGAAACAGATAGGCAAATTCATGACGCTAAGGAAGGAAAAGGAACACTTACCTCAATAGGCAGCATCCCTGACTCAATTGTCCTTCGCGCTTCGGACGAAGAGGCAATTCTTGGCACAGAGAAAGTGGAGAAGTTATACAGTGATGCCTTAAATGAGCTAAAAAGTGCAGAGTATGAGGTTTCAAGCATCAAGAACAAGTTTATTAAGGCATGTTGCACCGACCCCTCTTCTTCGGGGAATTTGCGCTATGGTTTAGTTTCGCCATTTCGCGCCAAGGATGTGTTTTCCCTAAGTGAGCCCAAAAAAATGCTATTTATCGAGCCGGATATCACTGCCTTTGGAGCTATCAATAATCAACTGGGCTCTACTCGTGCCGATGAGCTATTTAGAAAGTTTGCCAATATTGCTAAAGAGCACTTTGATACTGAAGTGAGAATTAGAGATAGTGGAGGAGGACTAATTATAGTTGTAAATAATCGGGCAAAATTTGATGACCTCAATTCTACTATTGAGGCTATGAGACACCAGATGAATGAGTTGTTGGCAAAGGAGCTCGGAAGAGAAGCTAAGGGAAACTATCGCGTGTTTGCCGAATACGAACTAAGGCGCTCGCTTGCGGCGGCGTTAGAAGACAGCTCGGAGAGTGAGCGGGGATATGGAACTGTGCAAATTCGCATGTCCGAGGTGGAGGTAAGGCCCCATGATACGGTTGGTAAAGTATTGGGGGAGGTAAAGAAGGGTTTTAAGATAGTAAAGCCGACTGATTTAACGGGTTCGCCGGAGTTTAACGGAAACTGATTGGGCGCAAGTTAACGCTTGCGGCTTAACGAGTTCGATGTTCGCTTCAATTATTTTGCTTTCTTCGAATACAATGTCTAGAATGTAACTCGCTAGCGTTTCAATTAGGTAAAATTTTGAGTCTTTCACCCTAGCGATGATTTTGTTACTTAGCTCGTAGTAGTCAACCGTATTATTCAAGTCATCATCTTTTATTGCGCCAAGTGGGTTTAGCGAAATATCTAGGTTTATAAACACGTCCTGCTTAGTGTCTCGCTCTCTGCAGTGTGCTCCTATGGTTAGGTTGAGTTTAAAATTCTTGATAGATAGTGTAAGCATGTCTAAGCCGTTACGCGTTCAAGCATTTGCTTTGTCACCTCTACTAGTTCCGAGAGTAGAACGCCGTCCCTCTGCTCGCCCACGCGCATGTCCTTGATGCTACAGCAATGTTGCTCCGCTTCGCGCTCACCAGCTATAACTACTAGTGCAAAGTGCTTTTTGTCCGCGTATTTTAGTTGTGAAGCAAGTTTTTTGTTAGGCTCGAGAAAAAGTTCTGTCGAAATACCAGCTTCTCTCAATATATGAGAAATCTTAATAGAGTGATGTGTGCAATCATCATCCATAAGAGTAACCAATACCTCCGGCGAAGGTTTGTACTGCGAAAGTTCGTGTAGCTCTTCTAGGGCCGCAAGTAGGCGATCTAAGCCAATCGAAGCTCCAACGCCGGGGAGTTTGGCTTTAGTATAGAGACTCGCCAAGTTATCATAACGCCCACCAGAGCAAATGGAACCGATTTGCGGCAAGTCGCAGCAAACCGTTTCAAAAACAATTCCTGTGTAGTAATCTAGCCCTCTAGCGATGGATAAATCGAAAGAATAATCTTCGTCCCCTAGACTAAAAGCACTTAGAAGACCGCTCAAGTTGTCCAGTTCGTTTACAGCTTGAAGCGCTAACTCGCTATCTGCTAAAAAGCTTTGTAGCTTGGAAATAATCTCCTCGTTGTCGCATTGGCCCCGAGAAATTGATAAAAAGTTAAAAATCTTATCGATGCTGCTAGTATCCAGGCCAGCATTGGTCGATAGCTCTTCGGCGACGACGTTATTTCCCAGTTTATCCAACTTATCGATCGCGCGAAGTATATGAGTTGCGTGCTCTTTAGCTCCTAAACTCTCTAAAAAACCATTTAAAATACTTCTGTTGTTAATGCGAATCCTATGCTTTACGCTAAGCGCGCTTAATGAGCTGTGTATTATGGCTATGATCTCGGCATCTGCATATGCAGATGCGGTCCCAATTATATCAAAATCGCACTGCATGAACTCTCGATAGCGGCCCTTTTGGGGTTTTTCAGCGCGCCAGACTGGGGCTATATGATAGCGCCTAAAGGGTAAATCTAGCTCGTTTAGGTGCATGGCTGCAAAACGCGCGAGTGGCACCGTAAGGTCAAAGCGCAGGGCCACGTCGCGCTCGCCATTATCGAGAAATCTGTATAGCTGCTTATCTGTTTCTTCAGAACCTTTGCCGAGAAGGATATCCGCGTACTCGAGTGCGGGAGTATCGATAGGAGACAGGCCAAACGACAAGAATACTTTCTCTAGCTTTCTAATAAGACACTGTCTAGCAAAAGCAGTGTCGGGAAGAAAATCTCTAAAACCTTTAAGAATCCGTGGAGTAATAAAGCCTTTTTCCAAGTGTTATCCTCTAATTGTCGTTATAGCCGAGAGTTTCCTGTAGCTCATAGCAAAAACATCAAATCTATGCAATAAAGGTTGCTCATCGTAGATAGGCGTTGATGGCGAAGCTGTAGAAAGTGGAAGGGAGTCTTGTTTGTCTGAGCAAAAAGTATTTAAGGACACCTCAGGGGGCGTAGTTAAATCGGTTCTGGATAATGGTGTCACTGTTTTGGTGGACAGTGCTAGCTATTGTCGCACTGTGGTTTTAGGCATTTGCTTCAAAGCCGGAGCGCGCGAGGAGATGGCTGAGAATTCTGGAATTACGCATCTAGTGGAACATTTGCTCTTCAAGCGAACAACCACCAAGTCGCCAAAGGACATAGCAGCGGAAATCGATTCATTAGGTGGTGAGATAAATGCGCTTACCGATCCAGATAGTTGTTGCTTGTTTGGGCTTGTGCCGTGTGAGCGGGCTGGCGATTTAATGGATTTTTTTCAGGAACTCTTGTTTCGCAATAGCTTTGTAGCCGAAGACATTGCAATAGAGAAGGATATAATTAGACAGGAGATTTTGGAAGCCGAGGATGATCCCCTAGATGTTGTCTTTCAAAAATTTACGGAGAAGTTTTGGCCCTCGTCGGGATTGGCGTTACCGGTTTGTGGCACCCTTGAGTCATTAGAGAAATTTACAGAGACGGATATAAAATCTCGCTTGCGGGAAATGCTTTGTGGCAAACGCATCGCAATAGCCGCTGCTGGGAATATTCAGGCCCATGTCGTGCATGAATTTGCTGAGCAAGCGTTTGG
>JADLFC010000160.1 GCA_020845775.1 Deltaproteobacteria bacterium | reverse complement strand
AGTTCATAAGAACTGTCTTTGAACGGGAAAGAATTAGCATACTGCCCGATATAGCAGTTAGTTTTACTGAGTTAGCGGATGATCGATTGGGAAGAGTTCAGGTGGAGGTTTCTACAGCTCGAGATGTAAGTGGGGAGGAGAAGGCTGACATAGAGCGGAAACTAAGCCAGAAAATAAGTGGTGCCGCAAGTTTTACTTGGAATATTAACGCGGAGCTATTAGGTGGTTTAGTCGTAAATTACGGTGGGCGCGTCATTGACGGCTCTTTGGCGGGTCAGTTGAGTCGGATGGAGAACGCGCTGATGGGAGCTGCTGTTAAGTAAAACCACAAGTGCAATGTTTTTATTGAGCGAGTAATAGAGTGAATAGGGAGTAGTTTACGTAAATGAAGATTAAGGCTCAGGAAATAAGCAGAATACTTCAAGAGCAAATAAGAGGATATGAGGCGGCGACGGAGCTTGCGGAAGTCGGATCAGTGATTTCTGTGGGAGATGGCATTGCTCGCATCCACGGATTGCAAAACGTAGCAGCCGGCGAGTTATTGGCATTCCCCGGGGGTATAAGTGGTTTGGCGCTCAACCTCGAAGAAGACAACGTTGGTGCCGTGTTGATGGGTGAAGCGTCGTTGGTTAAGGAAGGAGCTATCGTAAAGCGCACTGGTAAAATTGCTGAAGTTCCAGTGGGCGAGGCACTTGTAGGCCGTGTAGTCGATGCATTGGGCAATCCTATTGATGGACTGGGCCCTATTGATGCGGAAGCAAGTATGAGAATTGAGATAAAGGCTCCAGGTATCGTGCAGCGAAAGTCGGTTCATCAGCCGCTACAAACTGGCCTTAAAGCTATTGACTCCATGGTTCCAGTTGGAAGAGGCCAGCGCGAGCTAATCATTGGCGATCGCCAGACCGGAAAAACTGCTGTTGCTATAGATACTATTATCAATCAAAAAGACACTGGCGTAATTTGCATTTATGTAGCCATTGGGCAAAAGAGATCTAGCGTTGCTCAAGTAGTTGGCAAGCTAAAAGAATATGGCGCGATGGATCACACCATTATCGTTGCAGCTACGGCTAGTGAGCCAGCGCCGCTTTCTTTTATTGCTCCGTATTCTGGTTGCACCATGGGGGAGTATTTCCGCGATAACGGCAAGCATGCATTGATCATTTACGATGATCTCTCAAAGCACGCAGTGGCTTATCGCGCAATTTCGCTCTTGCTAAGAAGGCCACCGGGTCGAGAAGCCTATCCAGGAGACGTGTTTTACCTGCACTCTCGATTGCTAGAGCGGGCTGCTAAGTTAAGCGATGCGCTGGGGGGCGGCTCTTTAACGGCACTTCCCATAATTGAAACGCAGGCGGGGGACGTTTCCGCCTATATTCCTACTAACGTGATTTCTATTACGGATGGTCAAATCTACTTAGAATCAGATTTGTTTTATTCGGGCGTTAGGCCGGCAATTAACGTAGGTCTTTCGGTTTCTCGCGTTGGCGGTTCGGCGCAAATAAAGGCGATGAAAAAAGTTGCTGGAACGCTTCGCCTGGACTTAGCGCAGTATCGAGAAAAGCAGGCATTTGCGCAGTTTGGTTCGGACCTCGATGCGTCGACAAAAGCTCAGTTGGATCGCGGCGAGCGTTTGGTTGAAATTCTTAAACAGCCACAGTACCGACCAATGCCAGTTGAGTTGCAAGTGTTGTCTATTTTTGCAGCAAACAATGGATTTCTCGATAAGCTAGAAGTTTCTCAGGTAAGGGCTTATGAATCTGCTATGCACGAGTTTCTGTTAGCCAATTGTCCAAAGAGTATTGCTGCCATAAAACAAAGCGGAGCAATGTCGGATGAGCACGCTGCAGAGTTAGGCAAAGCATTGGATGAGTTTACAAGAGATTTTATCGCAAGCGGCGACAAATCGACGAAACTAGGTGCCCGCTCCCAAGGCGATGTAAGTGATACGCCACGACAAGTAGTGCAGGAAGAAAGTCGAGCTGGCAATTAACGCGGGGCAATAAAGGTGGCTGGATTAAAGGAAATTCGCAGGCGCATTACTTCGGTAAACAATACGCGCCAAATAACCAGGGCGATGAAGTTAGTTGCTGCGGCGAAACTAAAGCGCGCCCAGGATGCTGCTCAAGGTGGTAGAGCTTATAGCGACCGGCTAAATGGCATAGTTAATACACTGGTGGCGGATCTAAGCGGTGAATTTACTCATCCGCTTTTAGAAAAAGCCGAAAGCGTAGATGTGCGCCGCGTAATTGTAATTTCTGGCGATAGGGGTCTTTGTGGTGGATATAACGCCAATGTCATAAAGGCGGTAGAGGCACAGGAGCTAGATTCGGGAGTGACGACCGAGTTTGTAGCTATTGGCAAGAGGAGTGTAAGCACATTAGCTCGGCTGGGCCGGAATGTAATTAGCACGCACGAGAACCTTCCTGAAAACGCCGCGCTTTGGCCGTTTGAGGAAATGAGCCGCGCTATAATTGGCGACTACATTGCTGGAAGATGTCAGGAGGTAGTTCTGTATTACACTAAATTCGTCTCCGCGCTTAAGCAAATAGTCGTACGAAAAGTATTGTTGCCCTTTGATGTTCTTCATTCGGCGGCGGGCGAAACTGTTTTAGGTAGTGGTAACGTAAGTCGCGCAAATACAGCGGAAGAAAAGCTCGATTCGCAGTTGCTCATCTCTCCTGTGGGGTATAGCCCGGAGCCAGGAGTAATTTTAAGCGAATTAGTTCCAATGTTGGTTAGGACTCGGCTTTTGCAGGCAGGGCTGGAGGCTAAGGCTAGTGAAAATGCGTCGCGCATGACCGCTATGGATTCGGCAACTAGCAATGCGAGCGATCTAATAGATAAGCTAAAACTCTATTACAACCGCGCTAGACAGAGCACTATTACTAGGGAACTCATAGATATAGTTGGTGGAGCTGAGGCAATTCAGTAATTAGTTTAAAGGAATGAGCTGATATGGATGTAAATAATTCTTTTGAAAATCGCGTTGGTCGAATAGTTCAAATCATGGGCCCTGTTATAGACGTGGCGTTTGATGAAGGCGTAGGTTTGCCAGGGATACATCACGCCTTAAAGATTACAAATTCAGCAATAGACGACACAGAAGACAATCTTACAGTAGAAGTCGGCTTGCACATAGGCGATAACATGGTTCGATGTATCGCCATGGATTCTACTGACGGTTTGGTGAGAGGAGGTTTGGTAAAAGATACTGGTGGCCCGATTAAAGTGCCGGTTGGACAGGGTAGTTTAGGAAGAATTATAGACGTAGTGGGAAGGCCGGTGGATGAGGCTGGGCCAGTTAAGACGGATGTATATTGGCCGATTCACAGAGTAGCGCCTAAGTTTGAAGATCAGGCGACATCTAAGGAGATATTTGAGACTGGCATTAAGGTAATCGATCTACTCGCGCCATACGTAAAAGGTGGAAAAATAGGCCTTTTTGGTGGAGCGGGCGTGGGCAAGACGGTCGTTATCATGGAGCTCATCAATAACGTGGCTAAGGCTCACGGCGGTTATTCAGTCTTTGCGGGCGTAGGTGAGCGCACGCGAGAAGGGAATGACTTATGGATGGAGATGAAGGAAAGCGGAGTGTTGGATAAAGCCGCTTTGATTTATGGTCAAATGAATGAACCACCAGGCGCGCGTTTTCGCGTTGGGCTAAGTGCTCTGACGGCTGCGGAATATTTTCGCGATCAGGAAGGCCGAGATGTTTTGTTGTTTGTAGATAATATATTTCGCTTCGTGCAAGCTGGTTCTGAAGTATCGGCGCTTTTGGGGCGCATGCCTTCGGCCGTAGGCTATCAGCCAACGCTTGCTACAGACGTTGGAGAATTGCAGGAGCGCATTACGTCTACTAAAAACGGCTCAATTACTTCTGTGCAGGCCATTTACGTGCCAGCAGACGATTTAACGGATCCGGCTCCCGCGACAACATTCGCTCATCTCGATGCTACTACGGTGTTGTCGCGTTCGATAGCAGAGCAGGGAATTTATCCAGCCGTGGATCCGCTGGACTCTACTTCTACAATTCTCGATCCGGCTATTATTGGCGAGGAACATTACTCGGTAGCGCGTCAGGTGCAGGGAATTTTGCAAAGGTATAAAGATTTGCAAGACATCATAGCCATCCTCGGAATGGATGAACTTTCGCCCGACGACAAGCTAGTAGTGGAGAGAGCTAGAAAAATTCAACGATTTCTTTCGCAGCCATTTTTTGTTGCCTCTCAATTTACTGGGTTAGAGGGTAAATATGTAAAGCTAGAAGATTCCATTCGGGGTTTTAAGGAGCTAGTGGAAGGCAAGCACGACGATTTGCCAGAGCAGGCTTTTTATTTGGTTGGGTCGATCGAGGAGGCTCGAGAGAAAGCGAACAGAATGGCTAAGAAAGCGGCGTAAGTGGACAGGTTAACATTTATTAGCTTCGGCGGAGATTATACGTAGATGGTGTCGCCACAATTTCAGCTTAGGATTTGTACGCCGCGCGGCGAATTATTTAGTGGATTAGTAACAGAGGCCATTCTTCCTGGATTGGATGGAGAGGT
>JADLFC010000159.1 GCA_020845775.1 Deltaproteobacteria bacterium | reverse complement strand
AGTTCATAAGAACTGTCTTTGAACGGGAAAGAATTAGCATACTGCCCGATATAGCAGTTAGTTTTACTGAGTTAGCGGATGATCGATTGGGAAGAGTTCAGGTGGAGGTTTCTACAGCTCGAGATGTGAGTGGAAAGGAAAAAGCTGAGATAGAGACGAAACTAAGCCAGAAAATAAGTGGCACCGCAAGTTTCACTTGGAATATTAACGCGGAGCTACTAGGTGGCCTAGTCGTAAAATACGGTGGACGCGTCATAGACGGGTCATTGGCAGGTCAGTTGAGCCGGATGGAGAATGCGCTAATGGGAGCCGGGGTTAAGTGAGAATTTATCTAGTGGTTTCCCAAAAAGTAAAATATTTTACCTAATTTTTGGAAACGGTTTGGCAAGTTGCAGTGCCGTGAATCAATGATGGAGTAGTTTACGTAAATGAAGATTAAAGCTCAGGAAATAAGCAGAATACTTCAAGAGCAAATAAGAGGCTATGAGGCAGCGACAGAGCTTGCGGAAGTCGGATCGGTGATTTCTGTGGGAGATGGTATTGCTCGCATCCATGGATTGCAGAACGTAGCAGCCGGCGAGTTATTAGCATTCCCCGGGGGTATAAGTGGCTTAGCTCTTAATCTCGAAGAAGACAACGTTGGCGCCGTGTTGATGGGTGAAGCTTCGTTGGTTAAGGAAGGAGCTATTGTAAAGCGCACGGGCAAAATTGCTGAAGTTCCTGTCGGCGAGGCGCTTGTAGGCCGGGTAGTAGATGCGTTGGGTAATCCTATTGACGGATTAGGTCCCATTGATGCGGAAGCTAGGATGCGAATTGAGATAAAGGCGCCAGGTATCGTGCAGCGAAAGTCTGTTCATCAGCCGCTACAAACTGGTCTTAAGGCTATTGACTCGATGGTTCCAGTTGGAAGAGGTCAGCGCGAGCTAATTATTGGCGACCGCCAGACTGGAAAAACTGCTGTTGCTATAGATACTATTATCAATCAAAAAGACACAGGTGTAATTTGCATTTATGTAGCAATTGGGCAAAAAAGATCTAGCGTTGCTCAAGTAGTTGGCAAACTAAAAGAGTACGGCGCCATGGATCACACAATTATTGTGGCCGCTACTGCCAGTGAGCCAGCTCCACTTTCGTTTATTGCACCCTATGCTGGTTGCACAATGGGAGAGTATTTCCGCGATAATGGCAAACATGCACTAATCATTTACGACGATCTTTCAAAGCACGCAGTGGCTTATCGCGCAATTTCGCTCTTGCTAAGAAGGCCACCGGGTCGAGAAGCCTATCCTGGAGACGTGTTTTATCTGCATTCTCGATTGCTGGAGCGGGCTGCAAAGTTGAGCGATGCGTTGGGTGGAGGCTCTCTTACTGCGCTGCCTGTGATTGAAACGCAGGCGGGAGACGTTTCGGCCTATATTCCCACTAACGTGATTTCTATTACGGATGGGCAAATCTACCTAGAGTCAGATTTGTTTTATTCTGGTGTTAGGCCAGCAATTAACGTGGGTCTATCGGTTTCCCGCGTAGGCGGATCTGCGCAGATTAAGGCGATGAAAAAAGTTGCTGGAACGCTTCGCTTGGATTTAGCGCAGTATCGAGAAAAGCAGGCGTTTGCGCAGTTTGGTTCGGACCTTGATGCGTCGACAAAAGCTCAGTTGGATCGCGGCGAGCGCTTGGTTGAAATTCTTAAACAGCCACAATACCGACCAATGCCAGTTGAGTTGCAAGTATTGTCAATTTTTGCGGCAAACAATGGATTTCTCGATAAGCTAGAAGTTTCTCAGGTGAGGGCTTATGAGTCTGCTATGCACGAGTTTCTTTCGGCCAACTGCCCAAAGGTTATTGCGGCCATTAAGCAAAGCGGGGCAATGTCGGATGAGCATGCTGAGGAGTTAAGCAAAGCGTTGGATGAGTTTACTGCAGATTTTATCGCAAGTGGAGATAAGTCGGCAAAACCAGGGGTTCGCTCCCAAGGCGATGTAAACAGTGCGCCAAGACAAGCAGTGCAAGAAGAAAGTCGAGCTAGCAACTAAGGCGGGGCAATAAAGGTGGCTGGATTAAAGGAAATTCGCAGGCGAATTACTTCGGTGAACAATACGCGCCAGATAACCAGGGCTATGAAGTTAGTTGCGGCGGCGAAACTAAAGCGCGCCCAGGATGCGGCTCAAGGCGGTAGAGCTTATAGCGACCGCCTGAATGGCATAGTTAATACTCTGGTGGCCGATCTAAGCGGTGAATTTACTCATCCGCTGTTAGAAAAGGCCGAAAAAGTTGATGTGCGCCGCGTAATTGTAATTTCTGGCGATAGGGGTCTTTGTGGTGGTTATAACGCAAATGTCATAAAGGCCGTAGAAGCACAGGAGCTAGATTCGGGTGTGATGACCGAATTTGTGGCTATTGGCAAGCGTAGTGCTAGCACTTTAGCTCGGCTGGGCCGGAATATAATTAGCACCCACGAGAACCTTCCCGAAAACGCGGCGCTTTGGCCGTTTGAGGAAATGAGCAGGGCTGTAATTGGCGACTACATTGCTGGACGATGTCAGGAAGTAGTTCTTTATTACACCAAATTCGTCTCGGCGCTTAAGCAGATAGTCGTGCGAGAAGTGTTGTTGCCATTTGATGTTCTTCATTCGGCGGCTGGGGAGGGTATTTCAGGTAGTGGTGGCTCGGGTCGTGCAAATGCCGAGGAAGAAAAGCTCGATCCGCAATTGCTTATCTCGCCTGTGGGGTATAGCCCGGAGCCAGGAGTAATTTTAAGCGAATTAGTCCCAATGTTGGTTCGGACGCGACTTTTGCAGGCAGGGCTGGAGGCAAAGGCGAGTGAAAATGCGTCGCGCATGACTGCTATGGATTCGGCAACTAGCAATGCGAGCGAACTAATAGACAAGCTAAAACTATATTACAACCGCGCTAGACAGAGCACTATTACTAGGGAACTCATAGATATCGTTGGTGGAGCTGAGGCAATTCAGTAATTTGTTTAAGGGAATGAGCTGATATGGATGTAAATAATTCTTTTGAAAATCGGGTTGGTCGAGTAGTTCAAATCATGGGCCCTGTTATAGACGTGGCCTTCGATGAAGGCCTAGGTTTGCCGGAAATACATCACGCCTTAAAGATTACAAATTCAGCAATAGACGACACAGAAGACAATCTCACGGTAGAAGTGGGCTTGCACATCGGAGATAACATGGTCCGATGTATCGCCATGGATTCTACCGACGGTTTAGTAAGGGGAGCATTAGTAAAAGATACGGGTGGCCCGATTAAAGTGCCAGTTGGACAGGGTAGTTTGGGAAGAATTATCGATGTAGTGGGAAGGCCTGTGGACGAGGCTGGGCCAGTTAAAACAGATGTCTATTGGCCGATTCACAGAGTAGCACCTAAATTTGAAGATCAGGCGACATCAAAGGAAATATTTGAGACTGGCATTAAGGTAATCGATCTCCTCGCGCCATACGTAAAAGGTGGAAAAATTGGCCTTTTTGGTGGAGCAGGCGTGGGCAAGACGGTCGTTATCATGGAGCTCATCAATAACGTGGCTAAGGCGCACGGCGGTTATTCAGTCTTTGCGGGCGTAGGTGAGCGCACGCGAGAAGGGAATGACTTATGGATGGAGATGAAAGAAAGCGGGGTGTTGGATAAAGCCGCTTTGATTTATGGCCAGATGAACGAGCCTCCAGGAGCTCGCTTCCGCGTGGGGCTAAGTGCGCTGACGGCTGCGGAATATTTTCGCGATCAGGAAGGCAGAGATGTTTTGTTGTTTGTCGATAATATATTTCGTTTCGTGCAGGCTGGCTCTGAAGTATCGGCGCTTTTGGGCCGAATGCCTTCGGCGGTAGGCTATCAGCCAACGCTTGCTACCGACGTTGGAGAATTGCAAGAGCGCATTACGTCTACTAAAAACGGCTCGATTACTTCTGTGCAGGCTATTTACGTGCCAGCAGACGATTTAACCGATCCGGCTCCTGCGACAACGTTTGCGCATCTCGATGCTACTACGGTGTTGTCGCGCTCAATAGCGGAGCAGGGAATTTATCCAGCCGTGGATCCGCTGGACTCTACCTCTACAATTCTCGATCCGGCTATTATTGGCGAGGAACACTACTCGGTAGCGCGTCAGGTGCAGGGAATTTTGCAAAGGTATAAAGATTTGCAAGACATCATAGCCATTCTCGGAATGGACGAGCTTTCGCCAGACGACAAGCTAGTGGTGGAGAGAGCTAGAAAAATTCAACGATTTCTTTCGCAGCCATTTTTTGTTGCTTCCCAGTTTACTGGGTTAGAAGGAAAGTACGTAAAGCTTGAAGATTCGATACGGGGTTTTAAGGAGCTAGTGGATGGCAAACACGATGACTTGCCAGAGCAGGCTTTTTATTTGGTTGGGTCGATCGAGGAAGCTAGAGAGAAAGCGAACAAAATGGCTAAGAAAGCGGCTTAGGTGGTCATATTAACATTTGTTAGCTTCGGCGGAGATTATACGTAGATGGTGTCGCCACAATTTCAGCTTAGGATTTGTACGCCGCGCGGCGAATTATTTAGTGGATTAGTAACAGAGGCCATTCTTCCTGGATTGGATGGAGAGGT
>JADLFC010000158.1 GCA_020845775.1 Deltaproteobacteria bacterium | reverse complement strand
TTGTGTGGATTCTATAGTAGATTGATAGGGAGTAGCGATGTCAGGGCATTCAAAATGGAGCACCATAAAACGCAAGAAAGGTGCGGCTGATCAGAAGCGCGGGAAGATTTTTACTCGTTGTATTCACGAAATAACTACGGCGGTGCGTGAGGGTGGTGGTGGGGATCCGAACTCAAACTCACGTTTGCGTTTGGCTATGGATAAAGCCAGGAGCGCGAACATGCCAAGTGAAAACATCGAGCGCGCAATTAAGCGAGCCACTGGCGAAATAAAAGGCGAAGAGCAGGCTGAGCTCACTTATGAGGGATATGGGCCAGGGGGAATAGCCATCATAGTGCAAGTGCTCACTAACAACAAAAATAGAACGGTTGGCGAGATAAGGCATGCCTTTAGTCGTGCCGGGGGAACTTTGGGAGAGAACGGCTGTGTGAATTGGATGTTTAGCAAGAAGGGGATTATTATCGCGCCTAAAGATGCAATCAACGAAGAAGTTTTAATGGAACTAGCACTGGATAACGGCGCAAGCGATGTGACCGACCAAGGTGAAGTTTGGGAAATAATTTGCGAGCCAGCTGATTTTTCTAGCCTAAAGACAGCAGTCGAGCAAAAAGTAAAACTAGAAGCGGCCGAAATTAGCATGACGCCGATGTCTTATGTGAAAGTGGAAGGCAAGGAACAAGAGTCGCTACTTAAACTCATCGATGCCCTCGACGACCTCGACGACGTAATAGAGGTATCGTCTAACGCCGATTTTTCCGAGTAGAAAATTATTGTTAATTAGGAACTAGACCATGATAGGCTTTTTGCGGGGCAATTTATTGAGCTTTAGCGAGGAAAATCTTCTAATCGATGTAGCGGGCGTTGGCTACGAGGTATGCGTGACTGCTTCGGTTATAAAAAAACTTGGATCCATAGGAGAAACAGTTGAGCTAGCCATTTATACGGACGTAAAGGAGACTTCTATTTCACTCTTTGGCTTTAACGAGCAAATGGAGAAAAAGGCATTTATGTTGCTTAAGAAAGTTAACGGCGTTGGACCACGCCTAGCATTTGCCGTTGTCTCGCATATGCGTCCAGCAGAACTATTTTCAGCCCTTGGCACTGGCGACCATCGAGCTTTGCAGCGAGTCCCAGGTGTAGGAAAAAAATTAGCAGAGCGTTTGGTGGTCGAACTAAAAGAGCAGGTAGGCGTTTTGGCAATAGAAGCTATGGATGTGCCTTTGTCTAAGCAAGTAGCCGTATCAAAAAACTCTCTGCGCGAAACCGAGCAAGCATTTTTGCAAAATAAATCTATGGACGCAGTCCTTGCCCTAGAGGCTTTGGGCTTTTCTTATGACCAGGCACGCAGCGCTGTGCAAAAAGCAGTACAAGATAATTCTGCGGCAAAACCAGAGTTAGTGGCAGATTCAGGAGAGCTGGTGCGCTTGTCGCTTGCGAATCTATGATTGTGTCGAAAAAATCCAAGGAGTATTGTTATGGACAGCACTGATAGACGAGTTGCTGAGGCGAGTGGGCAGGAAGATTTCGGTATGGCGGATTTAGGCGCTAGTTCTACTGACGGCGTGAGGGAAGAACTCTTTTCTCGTGCTAACAGTAGATTTGGCGATGTTGCCAGCAGCCGCGCCATAATCGACGCTTCCTTAGAACTGGGCATAGATGTAGATGGTTTTCAAAAGAGCCTTCGTCCAACAAGACTTGCTGAGTTTATAGGTCAGCAGCGCGTTTGCGATAACTTGTCGTTAGCTATCGCTGCCGCTAAGCGACGAAACGAACCGCTGGATCACGTTCTTTTTCACGGACCGCCGGGATTGGGAAAGACTTCCTTAGCTCATATAGTTGCTAAAGAAATGGGAGTGCAGTTTAAAGCTACTTCGGGTCCAGTTCTCGAAAGACCGGGCGATTTAGCGGCTATTTTGTCTAGCCTCGAAGGTGGCTCAGTGTTGTTCATCGATGAAATTCACCGCTTGAGCCGAGTTGTAGAAGAAATACTCTATCCCGCTATGGAAGACTTTCAGATCGACATCATTATAGGTCAGGGACCGGCGGCGCGTTCTGTAAAACTTTTCCTCAAACCCTTTACGCTCGTCGCCGCTACCACTAGAACCGGTTTGCTGACTTCTCCACTGCGAAACCGTTTTGGCATAGTAGAGCGAATGGAGTTCTATACGGCTGATGATTTGTCGGAGATTATTGGGCGATCTTCTGTACTTCTAGATACTAGGATTGAGACTGAGGGAATGCGCGAAATTGCTACCTGTGCTCGCGGAACTCCTCGAATCGCAAATCGCTTGCTAAAGCGAGTCAGGGATTTTGCACAGGAAAGGGCCGACTCACTAATTACCAAAGACGTCGCGCGACAAGCCATGAAATTGTTAGAAATTGACGAAAATGGCTTAGACCGCATGGACCGAGAGTTATTGCTTACTATTATAGACAAGTTTTCCGGTGGGCCTGTTGGACTCGACACTTTGGCCGCAGCGATCGGCGAAGAGAAAGATACTATTGAAGATGTGTACGAGCCATACCTATTGCAGCAAGGTTTTTTGATGCGCACGCCACGTGGCCGAGAAGCTACCGCTATGGCATACGAATATTTTAAGCGCATCAAGCAAAGTGGCGACGCAGAGAAAAAAGTCAATTTTCAACAATGCAGTTTTTGGTAGCGGTCTTCTTAGTTTTGTTAAGTGTTTAGCTCCTTTCGCACCTGGTCCTTTTTGCTTCGCTCTGCCTCGTTTGGTACGGTGCTGATGTTAAGCCTTTTTTCCCTGGCTTATCTAGTCCATTTCCAACTGCCCGAAGTAGTGGCTGAAGATACGTTTAGCAGTAACCTTGGGTTTTTCTTGCTCGTCAATTTCAATGTCATCGTGGTCCTGGTCCTTGGATTCATGGTGGTTAAAAACGTCTTTAAACTCCTTCTCGATAGAAGGCGAAAAATTCTCGGAAGCAGAATGCGTGCCCGCCTGGTGGCGGCATTTGTTGGACTATCTTTGGTTCCTACAGTCTTGTTGTTCCTGGTTGCTAAGGGAATTCTAGAAACTGTTCTACAGGGCTGGTTTTCACCCCAAATTGTTTCCTCTATGGACTCAGCAATCAACGTTGCGAGGCACCACTACGAGTGGCAAGAAGAGCAGCTGGGGAGAAATCTCGACTTTTTGACGGCGGAGGTAGAAAAGCTGCTCTCCGAAGTGGCAAACGGGAAAGGCGTACAACCTCTAAATGGCAACAAGGACTTGGGGGAGCGCGTTTGGCGATATTTGGCGGATAAGCAAAGGGAATATGGCCTTGCAGAAGTCTTGTTGGTAGACGCGAATGCGGAAGTCATTATTGGGGCACCAGCGCCTGGCGGTAAGGAGTTTAAGAAAATTATACCGCCTCCTAATGCAGAAACCCTGCGTGCGATTCCTCCTAAAAGTCTACGTTTTGCACCAGAACAGTCTATAGATGGCGAGTTTTTGCGAGGCTATGTGGCTATTGATCTTCCTCAAGGCAAGCTACTTTCGTTTTCTAATGGAGAACGGGCTCGGGTTGTGGAAAATAAGGGAAGGGTAAGCAGAGAAGCCACACCTTCTCGCTATTTCTTGGTGGCGACTATGAGTCTAGTTCCCGAGCTAAGTAGTGCTTTAGCCGGTGTCGTTAAGGCGTTTGATGACTACAAGGAGTTAAGTAACTATCGTCGCCCGTTAGCGTCTTCGTACGTGCTTACCCTAGTCATGGTGACCTTGATGATAGTTTTTGCGGCGATATGGGTGGGGTTTTATCTGGCGCGAGGCTTGTCGGGCCCCATACAGTTAGTCGCTGAAGGAACACAGCAAGTTGCGCAGGGGAATTTGGATTATCAGATTGCAGAGGTTGGTGACGATGAGCTAGGCGTATTGGTTCATTCCTTTAACACAATGACAGAGGATTTAAAGCGCACAACAGGTGAACTAATGTCGCGCAAGCGCTACATGGAAACGGTGTTGGCAAGTGTTGGCGTTGGAGTTGTCGCTCTAGATCGCAATTCGCTTGTTACGACCATAAATATAGCAGCAGGAGAGATGTTGGATTGCGACAGCAAAAAAGATGTTAGCGGTAAGAAACTAGCCGAATTGTTCCCTAACGAGCTAGCCGACAAAGTTGAGACGATGATTTCTGAGCTATCCGAATCTCCGGAAAAGGTTTTTACCACTAATTTATCAATTGTGCTCAGGGGCGTATCTCACAAAATTCAGATTACTGTAAACAAACTAGTAGACGATGCAGGAGAAATTCTTGGATCGGTAATATTGCTCGATGATCTAACGGAACTAGTGAATGCTCAACGAATGGCTGCTTGGCAAGAAGTAGCTCGGCGAATAGCGCATGAAATTAAAAATCCCCTTACGCCAATAAGCTTAAGTGCTGAACGCTTATTGCGTCGCTCGCGACGCAAGGACAAGGAAAGGGGCGAGGATGGCGTGCAAACTCAAGTTGTAGAGCAGAAGGTCGTTGAGGATTGCGCGGAAATTATCATTAGCCAGGTTGCCACACTTAGGACTTTGGTAGATGAGTTCTCGAGGTTTGCGCGCATGCCAAAAGTTGAACTCAAGCCCGTAGCTCTTGGGCAGTTAATAAATGAAATAGTCATCACTCAGCGACAGTGGCATCACAGGATAGATTTCGTGCTTGATATAGATCCACGGATTCCGCTAATCGACTTAGATCGCGTCCAGATTGGTCAGGTGCTAGTCAATCTCCTTGACAATGCCGTATCGGGCGTTTTTTTGCGGCTATTGGGTGCGGATGAGGATAAGGTAGTCAATGCAAATTTAGACCTCAGTTTAGATGATGCTGATTTTAAGGAGTTATGCCAAAAACGTGGCTTTTCCCCTCGAATTGGTGTAAAAGCGTATTATGATGAGGATTTGGGGCTAGTAACGATAGCGATTGAGGATAATGGTATCGGCGTTAGCGATGCGGATAAGCCCCGGATTTTTGAGCCGTATTTTTCGACAAAAAAACGGGGAACTGGTTTGGGTTTAGCAATAGTGAGTACTATTATTGCTGATCACGATGGGTTTATGCGCGTGCGAGATAACGATTATGGTGGAGCAACATTTAGTATCGAGTTGCCAGTAGTGCGCGGTGCTTTGAGGCAGAAGGCTTAAGGAAAACTGATCCTGGTTTAAGATGGGCTGAGGCAGGCAGTGAAGCAACATTATTATCATGGAGATCAAAACTATGGTATTTACATCTTCTGATGCAATAACGCTTTCCGATTTTATTAGAGCAGAGCAGAGAAAGCACGAGGGTGCGTCTGGACATTTTAGCGACATCCTGCTTTCCATAGCCCTGGGTACAAAAATAGTTGCACGCGTTATTAACGGTGCGGGTATTGCGAGTTTGCTCGGGCTAACCGGGGAGACAAATGTTCAGGGCGAGGCCGTCCAAAAGCTAGATGTTTATGCTGACAAAGTGTTTAGCAGCGTGCTCGGTCGGACGGGACAATTCATCTCCATGGTTTCTGAGGAGCGGGAGACGATCTTTAAGGCAGAGGATGGAGATTGGCGCTCGGACTACGTAATAGCTTTCGACCCGCTGGATGGGTCATCGAACATTGACGTAAATGTTTCTATAGGCACGATTTGGGGAATCTATAAGCGCGTTACAGACGGTAGCGACGTAAACCCTGAGGATGTATCGGATTTCCTGCAACCCGGATATTCGCAAGTTGCTGCTGGTTATACAATTTATGGCTCGAGTACGGCTTTTGTCTTTACTACTGGGGACGGCGTTCATGGCTTTACGTTAGACCCAAATATCGGCGAGTTTGTGTTGACCTCGCGCAATATGAGAATTCCCCCTCAGGGCTCTACTTACAGCTGCAATGAGGGCAATTATCACACTTGGTCGCCAGGCGTTAAGGCATACGTGGATTATGTCAAAAATCCCAAGGGAGAAAAGCCATATCGGGCAAGGTATGTGGGTTCTTTAGTCGCAGATTTTCACCGCACTTTGCTAAAAGGCGGTATATTTCTATATCCAGAGGATTTTAAGACAAAAAAAGGCAAGTTGCGACTTCTTTATGAATGCGCACCACTAGCGCTAATTGCGGAGCAAGCAGGGGGAAGGGCTTCAAATGGCAAGGAAGCGACGCTAAATCTCGTGCCGAGTTCCATTCACCAGCGCGTAGCGTTCTTTGTGGGGTCTACTGAAAATGTGGAACATTTGGAGGCGTATATTCGCGATCTTGGTTAATTCGCCTCGCGTAGGCAGCATTTTTAGGCGCGTGGGTAGTGAGTTGGCGCGCCGCAATTTAAAAATACCTCGATGATATATCTCGACGCAAACGCTAGCTCGAGGTTGCGCCCTCAGGCAGCTCAAGCGATCCGCGAATTAATTGGCGGCAATAAAGCCATCGGTAATCCATCGAGTGCCCATAGGCTAGGGCAAGAAGCGCGTTATCTTGTATCGAAGGCTAGAGGCGAGGTTCTAGGTTTTTTGGGGTTTAATGATTCGGCTCGCGTGAGGCTTGTTTTTTGTTCCGGTGGCACAGAGGCTGCGAACGCAATAATTTTTGGCGCCTGTCCCAAAAACTCTAAAGCAGGGCATATTGTGGCGACAGCCATAGAACATCAATCTGTAATAGAGCCTATAGAGTTTCTACGGAGTTTAGGTTGGGAGGCGTCGCTAGTTAGAACTACGCCTGCTGGTGCGGTGGACTGCGAAGAGTTAGTAAACGCTGTTACTGAGGCAACTACTTTTGTTGCTATAATGGCTGCGAACAATGTTACTGGTGCCTTACAACCAGTAGCGCAAGTTACAGAAGCTATTCGCCGCAAAGGATCGAAAGCTTTTATTTTTTCCGATTTAAGCCAGGCGGTTGGCAAGACTGAGATTTCCGTAAAACATCTATTCGATATGGGGTTAGATGCTGTTTCGATTTCTGGGCATAAAATTGGTGCTCCTTGTGGAGTTGGAGCTTTTGTCATACGCAACGAAGTTTTGGAAGCTGGCCATGACGGCAGACCGCGGCTTTTGCCGCTGCTCCTGGGTGGGCCGCAAGAATATAGATTAAGAGCTGGGACGGAAAACTGTTTAGGCATAGCTGCATTAGGAGCGGTTGCGAGGCATTTAGCTAAGACGTTGGGCGACGATTTGGCAAGGCTATCCAATCTGCGCGAGGCGTTCTTTCGGATGCTCGAAAAGGAGTGTTCAGGGTTGAGGCGCATAGTGCCAACTGCTTCGGAGGGTTTCTTGGGTTCGTTAAGCAATACTTTAGCGCTAGTGTTTAGTGGGGTTAGCGCAGAGGATTTGGTGGTGGCTTTGGATCTAGAGGGCGTATGTGTTTCAACCGGCTCGGCTTGCTCGTCGGGTAAGCAGGAGGTATCCCACGTCTATAGGGGTATGCAGATGAGTGAGGAGGATGCCAAAAGTGCTATCAGGATTAGTTTGGATTGGGATGCCGATCGGCAAGTTGTAGAAGATGCGGCGTTAAAGATTTCGAATGTGGTAAGTCGCATTAGATCACAAGTTGGCAATCAGTAGTTTTAATGTTGGATAATGTAAATAGAGTAGCTGTAGCCATGAGCGGCGGAGTCGATTCGTCGGCGGTCGCGTTGATTCTACGCGAGAGCGGTTGGGAGGTTGTTGGAGTTGCGATGCAGGTGTGGGACTATCGCAAGAGCGGCAATTGTCAGGCGTCTTGCTGCTCGCCGGATGATTTTCAGGATGCGCGAATGGTCGCTTCCCATGGAGGTTTCCCGTTTTACGTCCTCGATTTTGAGGATGTTTTCGAGAAGCAGGTTATTGAGCCATTTGTGGCGTCGTATATGAGAGGACTTACGCCTAATCCTTGTCTCGATTGCAATAAGCACATCAAATTTAAAGAACTTCATCGGCGGGCCGCATCTTTTGGCTGTCATAAAGTGGCAACAGGGCATTATGCCACGATAAGAAATGATAGCAATAACAATTGGGCGCTCTTTACGGCAGCGGATAAAAATAAGGATCAGAGCTATTTTCTGTATGCCATGACTCAGGCAGAGCTTTCGAGCACTCTTTTTCCGCTAGGCGCCATGCAAAAGGCGGAGGTGAGAGATTACCTAGCTAGACGAGGACTCAGCATGGCGGAAAAACCTGAAAGTCAGGATATTTGTTTCGTCAGTAATAGCGTCCCGTATTTTTTAGAGGCTCGTTTCCCAAACAAAATTGTGGGCGGAAAAATTGTTAGGAGCGATGGAATGGTATTAGGTAAACATTCTGGCATCCATCGCTATACGGTAGGGCAAAGGAAGGGCCTTGGCGTGAGTGCGACAAGTCCACTTTACGTTATCGGCCTAGATGCTGCTAATAATGAGGTCATCGTCGGGGAGAAGGCGGAACTAGAACGAGAAGGGTTTTTGGTGCGAGATGTGAATTGGATATGTGGATCGCCGCCGCAGGGAGATATTGATGCTCTAGTCAAGATGCGGTATCGCCATGAGGGAGTTCGGTGCAGAGTGAGGCCAGTTAAGGATTGTGGCGATAATGTGTTTAAGGCTGAGGTAAATTTTTTGAATCAGTGGGCAACGGTTACTCCTGGTCAGGCAGCGGTGTTTTATAGCCTAGAGTCCAGTTACGGCGATTTGGTACAGGTTCTTGGCGGTGGTATTATCGATAGATAGGTGTGAGTGAAGATAAAGTGAGAGCGATGACGTTTCCAAGGGAAGGCGATTGTAGCGGAGAGTTAAGTGAGAAAAGGCGATTGCGAGTTGCCTTCCATACTCTTGGTTGTCGCAGCAATTATGCAGATACGGTGGATATTCAATCTGCTGTGTCGGCCAGGGAAGCTGTTGCCTGTGATTTTGACGGTATGGCTGATGTCTATGTGTTAAATACCTGCACGGTAACTGATGATGCAGATCGAAGTGCTTATAAACTAATCAGAAGAGTCCGCGATAAACATCCAGAAGCGAGAGTAATCGTTACTGGATGTTTAGCTGAGGTTTCGGCGACTGAGCTTTGCAAGCCTGGTTTAGCAGATGTGGTTATTGGTACGGGACGGGCTAGCGAGGTAGTGGCGGCAATATTTGCTGAGGTCAAAGCGGTTAAAGAGCCAATGAGTCTGCCGGTTGCTTTGGAAGGTCCTGGTAGTGCGGTTGGTGAAAACCGTATGCGGGCTCGCTATAGCTTGCGGATTCAGGACGGATGCGACAATCACTGCACCTTTTGCGTAATTCCTCAGACAAGGGGCAAGAGCTGGTCGTGGCCGATAGAAAAAGTCATGGGCGACATAAAGCGGCTCTGGCGGGCTGGATATAGAGAAGTGGTGTTAAGCGGCACCAACCTAGGTAGCTACGGTAGGGAGCGGAACGAGAGTTTTATCGAGTTGCTCGCCGCTTTGTCGAAGGAAAAGGAAATTCCGCGCATTCGCCTAAGTTCTCTCGATCCCGAGGATGTGGGAGACGAGTTTCTGGGGCTAATTGCCGACAAATGCGACGTTTTTTGCAATCATCTGCATATCTGTGTACAGTCGTTTTCAGATAGGGTTCTTAAGCTAATGAATCGTCGCCATCGGGTAGCCGATGTGGTTAAAATGATTAGCTATATTGCGGCAAAGATGCCAAAATGCTGCGTTGGGATAGATTGCATAGTTGGTTTCCCTGGGGAAAGCGAGCAGTGTTTTTCCGAGGGGCTTGCCATACTTGAGTCCTTACCCCTAGCATATCTCCATGTCTTTCCTTACTCGGAAAGGCAGAACACAGCTGCCGCCAAGTTGCAAGGCCGAGTTGATAATGATGAGCGCAGGCGACGTGCCGCCCTTCTTAGGGCGCTATCGCGTAGGCGATTAAGGGAGTTTAATCGTTCCCTTGTTGGGCGCGAAGTTGAAATTATTGTCGAGAGTTCTCGTGCTGGGTATATTTGCGGAACTACGAGGGAGTACGCCACGGCGCATTTAAAGACTCAGTCGGGAATTCGAAATATAGAACTATCAGTAGGAGCCGTAGCTAAGTTGCGGGCTATCGATTGCGATGAAAATGAGGATGTGTTGATATGCGAACTGTAAAGCCAGGCAAGCTCGCCGATACTTTTTCTGGTCAAAAGGTCGATGCTAAGGAGGGTAGAGGTGCCGAAACTTTAGGAAAAGAGCGCAAGTGGAAGGAATGGAATGACTTTAGTCCGTCTAAGAAGCGAAAAACCAAGAGCGTTTACCAGAAGGATGGAGCGGGTAGGTTCGTAAAGGAAGCAGTAAGCTCTGCGGAAGAGCAATCTGAAACACTAGGGACTAGAGAAGAGCTCTCGAGGAAAGTTCCCGAAGGCTCTATCACGCCGGTGCGGGCGCTTTTACCGCGCAATGATTACGAGGTTTTGAGCGGTAAACTCGGTTATGAGTTTAAGGATGGCGCGTTGCTTGAGCAGGCGCTTACTCATAGGTCAGTATTGGGCTTTCGCGAGAGCCTGAATTATGAGCGCTTGGAGTTTTTGGGCGATGCGGTGCTGGATTTAGCCGTTGCGGATATGTTGTGCAGTCATCATCCCGAGGCAAGAGAAGGCGAGTTGTCTAAGATGCGCGCTGCCTTGGTAAACACGTATGCGCTTGCTGAAATAGCAAAGGAACTAGGCATAGGAGCTTTTGTTAAGCTCGGGAAAGGCGAGCTTTCTAGTGGTGGTGCGGAACGGCCCTCTATATTGGCGGATGTAATGGAGGCCATCATAGGTGCCATTTATAAGGATAGCTCTTTCCAAACAGCATTAGGCGTTCTTCGGGGCATTTTTGGTGAGGCGTTGTCGGTAGTTACGCCTAGCGATCCCAAAACTGAGCTTCAGGAGGCGCTACACATTGCTGGCAGCGAGCCGCCTAGTTATTTAGTCGAGCACGTAGAGGGGCCAGAACATGCGCCGACGTTCGTGGTCGTCGTGTTAGTGGATGGAGAAGTTGCTGGCCGAGGGCGCGGTGCTACGAAGAAAGCCGCACAGCAAGCTGCCGCGGCTGAGACATTAGCAAAGCTTAAGCCAGAGATTCCACCGATTGAGTTGAAGGCAGGGCAGATGTTTTTTCTTGAATCGGCGCTCATTGGTTTACAATTGCCTGCGAGTAGTAGCGAATATTAGTGCTTAGGTTATGGATAGCTCAAATTTTGTAGCAGTTGGTGGTGAAGAGGCGGTGTCATTAGGCGCCGTGGGCTTCGTTGCGATCATGGGGCAAGTAAATGTTGGAAAATCGACGCTGTTAAATGCCATTTTGGGCGAGAAGATTGCCATTGTAACCCCTAAGTCGCATACAACTAGAAACCGCATTTTGGGCATTAAGACGAGCAAAGATTCGCAGGTGATTTTCGTCGATACGCCGGGCTTTGTAAGTCGAGGAAGGCGCAGTGCCTTAACGGCGATGTTGGAAAGGGAGACCCAGAGCGCCAGCGCGGAGGTAGACGTTGCGATGTTGGTCGTCGATGGGCCGAAGGCGATTAGGGATTCTCAATATGCGTCGCAGGTGTTTGGTCTTTGGCGCAGTAAACATTTACGGTTTCCAGATATCATTTGCATTAATAAGGTTGACTTGATTGATAAGAGATTGCTCTTGCCAGTTATTGCCGCACTTAATGCCGAGTTCGGCGAGCACGGCATTAAGGTGGATATAGTTCCGATCTCGGCGAAAACGGGAGATGGATTAGAAGTTTTGGAAACTGCAATTCTCGCTAGATTAGCGCCGGGCCCGAAATTGTTTCCCGATGATGTGGTAACCGATCAGACGGAACGCGGATTGGTGTCGGAGATAATTCGCGAGAAGCTTTTTATGTATTTGTCGCAAGAGTTGCCGTATAGTTTGGCGGTAGAGGTGGAGAGTTGGGAGGAGAAGGGCGAGTTGCTAAATATTGGGGTAGTTATATATGTGGAGCGCGAGTCGCAAAAGGGCATAGTCATTGGCGCTAAGGGAGCTATGCTAAAGAAAGTTGGAGTAGCCGCTCGGCGCGAGTTAGAGGCGTTTTTCGGCGTGCAAGTTAATTTGAGGCTCTTCGTGCGAGTGCAAGCAGATTGGACTAGCTCGGGCGAAGGTATGGCGCGCGTTGGCATTCGGAGTAATAAGTAAGAAGATGGCTCTTAAGACACCAATTGTTGCAATTGTGGGGCGCCCCAATGTGGGAAAGTCAACGCTATTTAATAGCATTGTAAACAGGCAAAAGGCGATAGTGGAGGATATTGCTGGGGTTACGCGGGATCGAAATTACGAACTAGTCGAGCGCTTTAGTTTTCCTTTTGTAGTCGTAGATACCGGTGGCTTCGTAAGTGAATCAGAGGATGAGCTAACTAATCTAGTTAGTATGCAAACGACACTTGCTATTAGGGAAGCTGATGCAATTATAGCGTTGTTCGATGGAAATGCAGGTTTGTGTCCACAAGATAGAGACATCGTTGAGTTGCTAAGAAGGCAGCAGACCCCAGTCTATTATGCCGTGAATAAATGCGATGGAAAGGAGCATGTGAGTAAGGTGTCAGAGTTTTACGCCTTGGGTCTTTCGGAACTTAGGGATATTAGCGCCCTAGGTGGTCATGGCGTTCCCTCGCTAGTGGAGGAGATCCTAGAAGAGCTGCCGGAGGCGGAAGCTCTTAAAGCCAAGTGGCACTCGGTGATTGAGCAAAAGAAGGAGGCTGAGGCTCACGCAAGAGCGATAATTAGGGCAGAAAGGGAGCGCTCTGCTTTTGAACTGGAGGAATTTGAATCTGAATCACAAGGGGAGAGAGAGCTCGATGTCTCGCAGCGGCTCGTTTCTAATGGTGAGTGCTCATCAACTGAGCCAGATTTCGCGCCTGTCTTTGTTCCCGACGATAGCGATACTGAGGATACCGAATGGCAGCAATATCAGTCGGCGTATAAGCTGCGCAGTTTGAGAGACAACGCCGCGCGCGATACCGATGGCGGCACAGCGGAGGTAGATGAGAGTATTGACGAGGAGTGCGAGGGTGATGACGATACCACGGATGAGCAGGTTGCTAGAATTGAGCGCATTAGGGTTTCGATTATCGGGCGACCTAACGTCGGTAAGTCTACGCTGGTTAATAGGATTCTTGGTGAGGAACGAGCAATTGTGTCTAGCGTGGCGGGAACGACGAGAGACTCCGTGGATTTGGAGTTGCGCCGTGATGGGCAGGACTATTTGCTTGTCGATACGGCAGGGCTTAGAAAGCAGGCGCGCATCGAGGATCGCGTTGAGCATTTTTGCAGCATGCGCTCGCTTAGGGCGCTAGCTGATTGCGACGTTGCGGTATTGGTAATAGATGCGTCGGCCGGTATCGGCGCTCAAGATGCAAAAATTGCTGGCATGGCGCACGAACAGGGCAGGGGATTGGTGGTTGCAGTAAACAAATGGGATCTAGTGGAAAAGGACCATCGAAGTGTTAAGGAATACACCTCAAAGATAAAGGAAGCCTTAAAATTCGCTCCCTATGCTCCTATAATATTCATTTCGGCATTGTCAGGTCGAAGATGTTTAAAAGTACTCGAGGGCGCGAGGGAGGTTGCGTACGAGAGGGCTAGGCGCATATCTACTGGCAGGCTGAATCGAATCCTTAGGCGGGCTGTAAAGCATTTCCCCTTACCAGTTTATCGAGGAAGGCCACTAAAGCTGTTTTATGGGCAGCAAATAGCAGTGGAGCCGCCACGTTTTGTACTGTTTTTTAATCATCCTCGCGGAGTGCATTTTTCCTACTTGCGTTATCTAAAGAATGAACTGCGGAGTGCATGTGGTTTTGAGAATTGCGAAATAAAAATCGCTACTCAGAAACGTTAATCGCTAAGGCGATTCTGCGGACAGAGGGCCTGAGCCTCTTCTAGACGAGCTACTTCTTATGGGTAAATTTGGAGTCTTGCCACAAAAAGAGTCTAGGTTATTAGCTAGAATGCGCGGCCTAAATATTTGCGAGGAGGATTTACTAGAGAAATTTATTAAAGGATCTGGTTCGGGAGGGCAAAAGATTAATAAGACCTCCTCTTGTGTTTACCTCCTCCACGTTCCAAGCGGCATTGAGATAAAATGCCAAAAGACTCGCTCGCAGTCTCTAAATCGCTACTATGCAAGGGAGATTTTGTGCGAGACGCTTGAGCAGCGAGTACTAGGGGAGAAAAGTGCGCGGGAACAGGAGCGCGAGAAAATTCGGCGCCAAAAGCGGCGCCGTTCTCGACGTCAGAAAGAGCGCATCCTCGCGAATAAGCGAGAACAATCCCAGCTTAAAGTTAGGCGCCGGCGCGTCGACATAGATGAGTCGTAGTGTCGCCAAATGCGAACCGACACGCACTTAAAGACGTGAAATTGCTATTGCTCGTTTCTCAAGTCTCGATTCTCTTGTAAGTCTCCATCTGCGCTAGGGAGCAGGCTCTGCTCGAGTAATTCTACTCTTTTGGTTAGGGCATTAAGTTTGTCTTCTAGTTCGTCTATGCGAGAATTGGCGGAAGTTTTAGCGTCGTCGTCCGCGGCTACAGATGCGCTGTCCTCCGCATAGGTGGTAGTATGGGCTCTTAGAGCTTCCTCGTCGATTTCGCTTAATAGCTGAATATATCGACATTCCTTTTGGCCGGGCTGACGGTCTAGCACCTGGACGAGGGGTGTTTTGTGATTGATGAGGCGGAGAAGAGTATCCTCGACCGCTTCTACGGACGGGAAATCCCACATCCTCTGTGAGCGCATTCTTAGCTCTCCCGGCGTTTGCGCCCCTCGTAGCATGAGCAAGCCTAGCAAAATTACTTCCTTCTTGTCGATTAGCAACTTCGATTCGGTGGTGTGTTCATATTTTGTTGCGCGAGCCGTGGAAAAGATAGACTGTTTGACGTACCCCTTTTTTTCTAGCGTTTGGAGAGCCCTGTTAACCGTTAGCTCGCTATAATCAACGACTGGGTGTCGACTCGTTTTTTGATTGCACGCCACTCTAACGCTGTTAAGCGTTAGAGGATATTGGTCAGGAGTAATGATCTTTTTTTCAATTAATACGCCAAGTGCCCTAGTTTCAGGAAGAGTGAGAGTTTCCAATTTTTTATCCGCATTTAAAAAAAGTTAATGTTCTGGTCGGAAAGCGCTAGTTTCCGTTCTGCCTTAAAGCCGAGGTGATGATATCAGATAATTGCTGCCCTGTGCAGGGCTTTGTTAGAACGCCAAAGATAAAATCGTGGTTTAGTATTTCCTTTTCAGCGCCATTTGAAAGAAATCCACTTATGATTACGCAGCTAGTAGATGGCGAAAGTTCTTTTACTCGTCTTAGAAAATCGATTCCATTTGCGCCCACTAAAGCCATGTCGGAGATAGCGACTTGAAAATGCCGACCCGATTCAATGAGGGCAAGGCCGGAACTGGCATCTTCAACAATTTCTATGTCGAATTGCCCCGTCGTCCGTAAGAAACGCTTGATGACCGTTAGGGTGATTACATCATCGTCTACTATGAGTATTTTGGGCTTGTTTGTTAACTTGCTAGTCATAGGTGTAATCTAAAAATAATTAGCCTGCCGTAATATGGGTTTGATCTTTACCAGAGATAGCCGGTCGAAGGACGGATATGGGCTCCTTTACCCCTACGAGAGTTGCGTAGTTAATTAGCCGCTCCATCAGGACGTCGTTAATCGAACTTCCAGCAGGAATAACAATGGAGTTATCTACCGCTCTTATATCTAACACCGTAATGTATCCTACGCGCACCTCTTCGAGCGAAATTACTAGGATTTGATCGTCGTTTGCCACGTTCTCTGCTTTCTTGCCAAAAAGTGTTGCTGCGGCAAAAAGGATTTCAGGGTCGTATTGAGCTGAATTTTTTTCCAATTGCTCGATAGCAGCGTGTCCTAATGCCCCTTCCTTTTTGTGTTTCACTATATCCTTAGCCACTTTTATTAGCCGCGCTTCAAAGGGGATGGTAGAGCCGCTAATAGAGTCTGTGGGAAATCCACTGCCGTCGAACCCCTTGTCTTGCAGGTATACATATTCTGCTATGCAGTCGAACGAGGGAATGCGTTTGAGAAGCTCACTGCCTAGTCTTGGATGTGTTGTTAATACTGTTTCATCGTCTTTGGTTAACGCCTCTGCGCTGGATATTTTGTGGCGAAGAGATGATGGAAGTGCCAGCATGCCAACCTCTAGGAGATCGCAGGCTATCTGGATTTCGGATAAATCGTTTTTGCCGGGCAAGATGTGTTCCATAAGTTGGAGAGTTATCTTTTTGACCGCACTAAGGCGATCGCCGCTAAAGGGATTTAGGTGCATTAAGAGTTGGCCCAGTAATTCGACAATGCCATTATGGGTCGCTCTGAGTACGTCTCCCGTTTTTAGATTCTTATTGTATTGAATCACTCCCTTACGAATAGTTTCAAACAAAGTCTCTGCCGAGCAGGGTTTGGTGAGAAACTGAAATATGCCACCTTCGTTAAGGGCGCGCACAGCGAGTTTTTGCGAAGGGTCTCCTGTAAGCATTATGCGAACTGTGCCCGGCGAGAGTTCCTTAAGCTTGTCCAGGAATTCAAATCCGTCGATACCAGGCATAGCCGCATCTGCGATTACGACTGAAAAAGCTTCCTCTTGAATAACCTTTCGCAGACCCTGCTCGCCGCTTAAGGCAGTGACAACCTCAAAAGTATCTTTGAGCTCGCGCTTATATGCACTGAGAATATTCGGTGCATCGTCGACAATGAGTACTCGCGATTTCATTTCGTGGTGATGAGTTTCCTAAAAGTTCGAAAATCATTAGCAATAATAGGGAGTTGCTTTCCCCTCGCCGGCCCCTCCTCCGTGCGTAGTGAGTTATAGAGTCGGCGAAATCGCCATTTCACTTAAGTTTTAAGGGCGTTTTTGCTGAGTTTTCAGACATGCCTAGGTAAATATCACAGTAAACGTAGCATAACTAAGACGGAAATATGATTACTCTTGTAGAAAGTTGCATCCTTTTAGCGCTTTCATACATAACAAGGAATTCAGTTTATTTTTTTTGGTTGAACTGCAATGCGTAAAACACAGGTATTTACTAGGCAAATTAGCATGGCCTTAGTGGCGATTGTGGGGTTTTGTGTGCCGAATCTCGCATTGGCTGGCGACAATTTTCGAGCGAGGGTGACTCTAAAACTCTGCCCAGAATATCAGTTGGGCGGCGTTGGAGTTGAGGTCGATTATCAAACTCCCTATCATGCTAGCGTGCAGCAGGCCACAGTTGTTTCTTGGATGGTAAACGCGGCAAGTAATACTGGGACGTTCGACATTTTGCTTCCCGATTACTACGGCACTACGCCAATTGATGTGACGGCTAGATGTATAAATCGGTTTGGGTATGGAGAACATTCTGCGGCTGTTCAAATTTCCAATTGCGATGCTTTAAAATTAGTAGATGCAGATGGCGATGGCTTGGCTAATAACCTGGAAGATTTAAATTGCGATAATTTCTATAGTCCTGGCGATGTAAGTAATCCTGACAACCTAGATACCGATGGAGATGGAGTTAGGGATTTGACCGAGGTTTTTGCAGGAACGGATCCCAGTAACCCGGGCAGTAGCCCCAGGCCGTTTATTCTAAAGGGAGGGCCTTTTGATCCGGATGGGGACGACATTGCGAACGCCGTTGTATGGCGACCATCTAGCGGTGTTTGGTATATTCGGGATTTCGTTACTGAGGGAAGTAATCTCGAAGTGCAATACGGCATGGCGGGCGATGTGCCTTTCTTGTATCAACCCTGGGAGGGCGCGCTTTCAGATTTAGGGTTGGTGCGTTTGGGCGAGGGCAATGACTATGTTTGGTTATTTCGTGGCCCAGGGTATCAGTCCTCTATGGGAGCGTTATCGGCAATAAATTTCGGCATTTTTGGCGATAACCTAATTCCTGGTCCCTGGGAGGCTCCGGGCGTAACGACTCCTGCGGTTGCCAGGTTATTTAATGGCATGTGGACGTTTTATATATTTCTTTCCGACGGTTCAGTGAGAACATCCGTTTGGGGAGGAAATGGCGATGTGCTAAGACCTGCCGATTACGATGGAGATGGGTTGTATGACATAGCAGTTTTTCGCCCGTCGGAGCATAAGACTTTTATCGTTAATTCGTCGGACGGCGGCGTTAGGATTATTGATTTCTCTACTGGAACGTCTGAACATACGTTTAGAGGGGATGTAACTGGAGATGGGCGCGAAGATGTCGTGTTTTGGGAGCCTATTAATGGAATGTTTTCGTCTTTAAAGAGCGAGGATGATTTTGATTTTGCGACTGCATTTGATTTTCAGTTAGGTCTGTACAATGTTCATCTTCCTCTTAGTTATATCAGGCGCGATGGCATGGATTACTTTAGCGTAATAGATCATGCTAGTGGATTGCGTTATACGCGAACCGATAACGCGCCCGATGGATTACTTAAATGGGTTCAATGGGGATTGCCGGGCGATTCTCAGGGATAGCCGTAGTCGTTGTGTTGTTCGTAGGATTCTGTGCTACGGGGCGCTTATTGCAATTCGTCGCTCTGTCGTAGTTCTGTTTTCTGTGGCACTTAATTCATTACTCAACATAGTTTTTACGCAGTTGATAATACCTGCTGTGTCGTAGCCACAAAGTTTATACAATTCCGCTTGTGTGCCGTGTTCGATAAAAGAGTCTTCTATTCCAAGTCTAACGACATTTCTCTTTTTGCTTAAGCCAGTATCGGACATCAGCTCTACAACCGCACTTCCAAAACCGCCCTGTATGGCGTTATCCTCGACGGTAACAATTAGAGAGTGCCTATCTATGAAGTTGCACAACAAATCTTGATCTAGGGGTTTTATAAACCTAGCATTAATCACGCTGCACTTTATGCCGTATTGTGAGTGGAGTGTCTCTGCTGCGCGAATGCACGGATAAACAGTTTGGCCAATGCCTATAAGCAAAGTTCCCCCGGAGACAGCCCCTTCGCTGTGCAGTAGTTCAGCGCGGCCGATGGGGATTTCTTGCATAGGACGCGATAGGTCTAAATCGAGGGCATATCCTCGAGGATATCTTAAGGCCGTCGGCCCGTCTTGGCGCCGATATGCAGTATATAACATGTCGCGTAGTTCTACTTCATCTTTAGGCGCCATCAGCACTAAGTTGGGTATGCACCTTAAAAAACTGAGATCGAAAGCACCGTGATGCGTAGCGCCGTCTGCGCCGACTAGGCCACCGCGATCGATGGCAAAAACGACAGGGAGTGACTGTAGACAAACGTCGTGAATAAGTTGATCGTACGCTCGTTGAAGGAAAGAGGAATAAATAGCACATATCGGTTTCATGCCCTCGCATGCTAAACCTGCACAAAACGTCACTGCATGTTGCTCCGCGATGCCTACGTCGAAAAAGCGATCTGGAATAGTTTTTGCCAACAAGTCTAAACCGGTTCCGTCCGGCATTGCAGCGGTAACGCCGACTACGCGCGAATCTGCTTGAGCTATTTCGACTAATGCCTGGCCAAATATTTCTGTGTAGGTGGGAGGTACCTTAGTAGGTGAGTTTTTTATGGTTCCGCCATTTACGTCAAAAGGGCCGACACCATGAAATTTTACAGGGTCGTTTTCGGCGGGCTCGTAACCTTTCCCCTTTACCGTAAGTGCGTGGATTAGAACCGGGCCATCTTGTTCGATTGCTCGCTTAAGTGCATCCAATGCAGCCTCGAGATTATTGCCATCGATTGGCCCAAGATAGCGATAGCCGAATGACTCAAAAAGCATAGAAGGTGCTGAGAAAAAGCCTTGTGCTGCTTCTTCCGCGCGATCGAGCGCTGTGTAGAATATTTGCGGAATTAAACCTTTGTCTACAAGGCTTTTAAAATGTCTGCGCGCAGTAGTGGAGAATTTGCTCGTAAGGGTTTTTGAGAATGCCAGGCTCAGTGCGCCAACATTTGGGGCTATGGACATTTCGTTGTCGTTTAAGATGACTATCAACTTTCGATTTAGTTGGCCCGAATGATTGAGAGCTTCAAAAGCCATACCAGCAGTCATAGCACCGTCGCCAATGATTGCGACAACTCGTCGCGCCTTGTGGCCGGGGTAAACGCGTGAACTTGCTTCTAACATCCCCGTAGCGGCTGAAATACTCGTTCCAGCATGACCTACGCCAAAAGCATCGTAATGGCTTTCGTTTCTGCGCGGGAAACCCGAAATTCCACCGAGCTGTCTTACCGAGGACATCTGCTCTCTACGGCCTGTAAGCATTTTGTGCACATAGGCTTGATGCCCAACGTCCCAAATAACCCTATCCTCTGGGGTATTGAAAATGGCGTGAATGGCGACAGTTAGTTCGACTACACCGAGACTAGACGCAAAGTGGCCGCCGGTTTGGCTTACAGAACTAATTAGCTCGTAACGCAGTTCGCTAACAAGATCATGTAGCTCTCTATTGCTTAGGCTGTGCAAATTGCTAGTTTGGTTTATCCTATCTAATATCGGAGTTTTTGAACTCATGAACTTTTCGGTATAGTGGCTTTTTTAGTATTAATTTAACGCTATACCGTTTCCAAAAAGTAAGTTAAATATTTTACTTTTTGGAAACGGTATTTGTTGTTTATTGGCAAGTGCTTACGCACTTGCTGTTTATAGCATTTACAAAAATCCTTTTTGTAAATGCTATA
>JADLFC010000157.1 GCA_020845775.1 Deltaproteobacteria bacterium | reverse complement strand
GCGCATTGCCTTGAGATAAGCTTTGCTGCAAAAAAGCTCACCTAAAGGCACTGCCGTTAAAATCAACTACCCCGATAGTTTGGAATGAGCGCGAGTTTACTCGCCAATGGAAAAGAGCTAAACTTTACAAATCCAAAAATTAGCCTAATATTTAGGGCAAATCAAGCTAGCGATTTTTGTGGTAGTAGCTTTTTTCTTCTGACTATGGTGCAAGTGCTTAATAAATCGGAGAAAGTGCAGATTGAGCTTGAAAATCTCGAGTCCTCTAGCTTGTCTGACATAATGTCAGCTAACCTTCTTAAGGCCGCAGTTTTGCTAGATCTTAGTGAGGATAACACGGAGCTCGAGCAGTTGAATATTAGCGACACAGCGGTGTTGGAAGGATATATTAAACGGCAGATCGCCAAGAGCAATGCAAAAATAGCTTGGGGTGGGTATCTCGAAAACCGCACGCGCTATGCTTCCTCGGAGTTGTTTAGTCAAGATGGCGAGGCGCGTTCTGTTCATCTAGGAATTGATGTATGGGCAGAGGCTGGCACAGCAGTTTTTGCGCCCCTAAATGGCAGAGTTCATAGTTTTAAAGACAATCGCAATCACTTCGATTACGGACCGACGATTATTTTAGAGCACCGCCTTGGTGGTATTATGTTTCATACCCTCTATGGGCATTTAAGTAGCGATTCGCTAGATTGCCTCGAAAAGGGTAGGGAATTAGTTTCTGGTGCACTAATTGGGAAGCTCGGAACCCCTGATGTTAACGGCGATTGGCCATCACATTTGCATTTCCAGGTCATAATTGACATGCAGGGGCTAAAAGGTGACTACCCAGGAGTAGCAGCGGCATCCAAAATAGAATTCTATCGCACTAACTGTCCCGACCCAAATCTCTTATTAAACTTCCCCGTTTCCTTTGCATAGCGAGACGCATTTGCTAGTTTCCCGACGAGTGAATGCGCTTGGAATTGCTAAGTTGGACGAGAACCTAAATAAAAACCCATAAATTGCGATGCGCTGGGAGTGGTGGGTGGGATTTCAGGAGGCCACCACCCCAGCAACATCGACCAGCCCTACTCCCTACTCAGGGATGAATGGGCTAGTTATTTTTTTGACGACGATTCGCGCTGACGAGCGCGTGTCGCCGTTTCTTGTGACTAGGCGTAACTTTTGGTCCGCCCAGTCACACTTGAGGGAAACCCAGTAGGACGGATCCCCCCTCAAGTTTACTGTCTCCTGATTACCCTGGTCGCCAAACTCGTCGACCAGGATTACGTCAAGTGGGTAACACTCGAGCGAGCCGAGATTCAGCCGGATCACTCCCTCTCGTAAGGGCGGCGCAAACATCAGCGCCAAATATTTTCCCCCATCTGGCGTGCCGACAAACTGCCCGACCGCCGCAAATCGCCGTCTCCGGCTGGTTTTTTCCTCCAGCACAGCGACAACGACTTTTTGTTCTGCATGGAACCAAAGGGAAACCTCACTGCCCTCCAGTTCCTTTAACCTCGCCGCCATTTCCTCCGTCGGCGCGTCGAGGTTAAGTCCCGAAAAACTAATTTTCCACCCGTCGCTGCCGGCCGCGACGGAATATACTCCCGTATGATACTGGTAGACCGGAGTGCAACTACCAGTATCAGTTTCGGTCGCGAGAACGACTGAAACTGGCAGCCAAGATACTAACAACATGGCTGCCGCAAAAATAAAATTAACGAGGTTCTTCATAAAAACCTCCTTCCTTCCTAGTTCCAGCAAAGCTGGCGAATAGGAAAAAAACCAAATTTGAGCCCGCCGCGCGGCAAGCCCTTACAACTCCAACTTAGCAAGCACAATACATCAGTGTGTGATGGCGCATTGTGCTTGCTAGCAGTTACTCGACTACTCGTATTTTACTTTTGTCTAAGCTAAAAGAACTCAAGAAAAGCGAATTGAGGTGGTGACGCTAACACATAAACTGGGAACGTTCAATCTACTCGTCAGTTTTTAGACTATGGGAGCGTATATTACTACTGTTTGGGCCATTCTATCGTGTATCGTGCGATGTTTTTTGCCTAGCCCTGGAAGGAGGCCCAGGCCTAGAGTTAGAAGTGAAATGCTTTCGCCTAAAGTCCGAAGGATTGCCGTGGGAAAGTCAACTTGGTATCCGTCTTCTCTTATTACCTCAATTCCCATTAATCCCTTGCCGAGAGTTTTTCCGCGCCCCCCGGTAAGCGCCGATGAGATGACTAGCCAGACGATTATTGCGGTAAGTAAATAGTGAAAGCTGTACGGCATCAAGTCGTCAAACGTCAACGCGTCGAAGTTGAGGAGTTTATATGTGATATGCTTTGGCACGAATGAAATAGAGGACACGATTATTGCAGACTCGAGGTAAAATAAAATATCGATTGCGCGGGCACAAATTCGGCGCCAAATAGGCGCGACTATAATTTGAGATTCATCATAAAAACCTTCCGCGTGCAAAGTTCTTGGCGATCTTATCGCCGCTTTTTCTGTCGCAGCGACCTTTTGTCTCTGCTCGTCTAAAATTGCGGCAGTGCCGTATTTTTTAAAGGCGGTTTCTAAATCAGTAGCAGTAAGTCTCCTCTCCTCGGTTAAGGGGGCAATCTCGATTTTTTTGGGTTTGCTAGGATTGCTTAACTCTTGCTCTACGAGAGAAAATAACAACTCTATAGTTTCGCGTCGCTTGTCATTAAAAACTTCTTGAATGAAGATCTCATCTTCGGCAGGTATTTTTGATAGTAGCGCGTCTATTTCATTGCCGACGACATCCCATAAATTCTCCTCTAATTGAGGAGCAACTCTTTTTTTTTTAGTTCGGCAATTCCCTCGCGGATGGCCTCAATGTCCGAGGTTCCATGCACCAAGCAATCTAGTTCATTTCTTGGAACATCATGGGCTTCTGCTAGTAGATCTATTAATACGCCCACCAAATCCTTCAAGTCAGGTAGAGATGAATTGCTATGTGTAGTAGCTGTAGTCGACAAGGCTGTGCTTAAAGTTGCTGGCAGCTCTATCTGATAATCGATACCTGCTGGCGGTTTTGCATGATGAGCATCTATAACTGAGGACGCGTTGTCTAGCAAAGGAGGCGAGACCAATGCGCTATCTTCTATGCTCGAAATGTCAGTCTCATGCCCTAGTGAGATACCTACTTGTGAGTCTTGTTGTGTTCTTACCAGGGGTTCGTCTAGCTCAGCCTCCAAATCCCTTAGCAGATGCGCCAAAGGCTTATCGTCGTCTAGATCGTCCTCAAAGTTCTCTTCGTCGTTAGTGTCGTTAAAATTCTCATCCTCAGCGTCCTCCTCGCTAGCATCTTCTTCGAACGAGTTCTCTTCATCGAGATCGCTTTCTATTTCAAAGCTCACTTCCAAATCATCATCGACGAAAAAGGAATTGTTCGATGCGCTGGCTGTAGCGGAAGATTTCTCCTTTAGTGGTTTCTTTTCCGGAACTGCCTGAATGTCTAACATCGCATCTCCAATAAGAGCATCGAGCTGCCTTTCAAACAACTCATCATCGTCTTCATTAAACTCCATCACGGCTGGTCTTACATGCGGGGTCGATGTAGGAGACTCCGATGGTGTCGGAATAGTCGATAAAGGGCTTCCAGCGCTTGCTGCCGGAAGCTCGTCTGGAAAAAACAGCGGAGAATCGTCTTCTGTGGACTCTTGTGCAAAATCTCCGCCAAACGAACGTTGTTGTTCCTCCGTTTCAAAAAAGGAGGCGTTAGCGGCTATGCTCGCATTAATGGCCTTATCTAGAAGCGTTTCGTCGATAGCGTCCTCTGCAGCATCGCAGAGTGAAATCCTACTGGGTTTAGGGGGCTCACTTTTTGCTTCGGGTAGTTTAGATGTCGCTGCTTGTTCTTGTATGGGCGGAGTGATAGTTTTTCGCTCTTCTTGCGCAGCTACAAGCTCATTTGTTTCAGAGCTACTTGAAGAGTCAAAAATCGACTTCAACCAGGTTTTTCTCTCCTTCACTTGCGAAGTAGCTCTGGGTGGCGAAGGTGGTAAAGGTGCTTCTGTAGGTGTTGAGGCTGGCGTATTTTCTGCTGCGGCTTTCGCTGCAGAGCTATGCTCTAGGTTGCGTATATCCTTAATTGAAAGCGATGGGTGAGAGATGGCAATATTTAAAGCCTTCTTGTGCGGTCGTAGATCCAGTCCGCACTTTGGGCAGGAGTCCCACTTATTTGATGATGTGCAACTACATGCAGGACATTTCATTTATAGCTTCGACCCCAATCCAACTTAGATACTTGGCGCTGCGTTACGTCGTTATCTAGCTGAGCCCAAAAGCCCTACCATTGCGCAAGCAACCGTGGCGGCAGTTTCTGCACGAAGTACCTTTGGCCCAAGTGTTACCTGCCAATAGCCAAATGTTTCAGCGAGGTCTAATTCCTCCTCGGAGAAACCACCTTCTGCTCCAATTATGATATAGGAATCGGCAGTTTGTGTTGGATTCTCAAGGCTTTGCTCTACGTTTCTATAAGAGTCGCCACAAACCTCGAAAATATTAGAGTTCTTAGATACTTGGCTCCCGACACTACTAGCTCGGGCTTCTTTCGCAGCCGATTGTGGGGTAAGTGTAGCTGTCTCGGCGTTACTTTTAAATAACTGACTCGCGGTTATCAGATCGATAGCGCAGGTGAAATTCGGGGGAGCGACAAACACTAGGCGCCATTCCCTCCTGCTATCGCTTAAGTCGATTGAACTAGAGATTTGCCGAGAGCGACCTGGGTGAACTTTGTCTAAAACTGATTTAAGATTTTGGTGCATTGCAATCTGTGGTGTGCCATGAAAACCAGACTGCTTAAGTGCTGCTTGCGAGACATTTTCCAGCCGCGATAATCGCCGCCCCAATTCTTGACTCGAACTAATTCTTTGAGAACTTCGATCGGCCTTAAAAAAATGGATTTCAGAAACCCCAACCTCAACGCAGTTTCGGACAATTAGGTCGCAATATTGAGGTTTTATGATTGCTGGGATTAAAACAATTCTTCCAGTGTTAATGAGCGGAAGTTCGCGCAAAACTATCACTTGCGATTTTTCTGGCTCCAGAGAAATCAGTTTGCAAAGAAAACCCCTTTGTAGTTTTGGATCAAACGCCTCTATCTCTCGTTCGGGGCTAAGGCGTAAAACGTGCTTTAAATGGTGAAAATCTCTGCGGTCTAAATCAAAAACCCCTCCTACTGGCCAGCAGGAGGGGTTTTTGCCGACAGCACTGCCATTGTCCTGTGCTAGGTTAAGAACAAGTCTAGGATTCCTCATGCCGTAGCATTACATCCAACTTGGCTTTTTTGCTCCTATCTCGACTAGCCTGTCTTCAGCATGTGAAATTCGATCTATGCCATAAAAGCGTTCTTCCCCGATAAGAATCATGGGAGTATCGAAAACCTGTAGACGCCTGCCGCGCTTGTATAAGCCCTTAACTCGCTCTCTGGTGTCGTGCGTGCTAATTCGTCCGGCAAACTCGTTTGGATCTACGTCTAGCTCATCGCATAGCTGAACAAAAAAAGACTGCTCGTTTGGATCCTCCCCCTCTGCCCACCAGCGCTGGAACATCTTTACGTTGTATTCCAGCGTGACAGATAAATCCCCAGCAACAACCGCGCCTCTAGCGCTCTTTTCTGGGTCGAAACCATTCTCTGGCCAGTCGCTTGGAACGACTATAGGTATCTCCATCTTCTTTGCTAGCCTCGTGGCGTCTTCGCGAATATAGCTAGCTCTCTCGGGGGAAATGTTGCTTCCGTTGTGGAATGAATGGCCAGCAGCTTTTGCGGAAAATGGTTGCCATAGCACTTGGACATGGAAGCTATTCTCAATTTGAGATAGGCGGTCAAGCGCCAAATAACTGTATGGACATTCGAAAGAGTAAAATATCTCAATAGTTTGAATCATTTCTCGCGTTCTCTAAAACTTACCTACCAAAAATCACAACTTGAAGTAATAACCTCTTTTTTTACCGCATACAGCTTGAAAGTCAAATACTAAAGTATAGGGACGGGTCGAAAAACACGCACCAAAATTAAGATGACACCATAGCCATTGGTTGCTAAGAAATCATTATACCGTTTCCAAAAAGTAAGTTAAATATTTTACTTTTTGGAAACGATATTTGTTGTTTATTGGCAAGTGCTTATGCACTTGCTGTTTATAGCATTTACAAAAATTCTTTTTGTAAATGCTATAAATGTTATAGTTAGCTACTTCTCTATAAGAAATCTGCTATAGTGGGTAACTCTACAACATCTTTAGCCATTAATAAACGAATTTGAGCTCTAGGTCATATGAAAAGACGCGAAGAAATGACTTTTCTGGAAAAAATATATGTTTGGGAGATCTTTAAAGGGATTTGCATAACTTTTGGCAATTTGCTTCGCAATTTTGGCGTTTATCTGGCCCGAGTTGTTGGTTTAGGCAAGAACAAATCTCCTTGGGTGACAGTTGAGTATCCCGACGCGGTTAGAGCTTATCCAGCAAGTTACAGGGGAAGACATAGGCTTACGCTTAAGCAAGATGGTTCGGTTAAATGCACGGCGTGCTTTCTGTGTGCCACTGCCTGTCCTGCTAGATGTATTTACATAGAACCAGCCGAGCACCCCGATCCTCATATAGAGAAATATCCAAACAGGTATGAAATTGATACTTTGCTTTGCGTCTATTGCGGATTCTGCGTAGATGCCTGTCCAGTCGATGCCATTCGCATGGATACTGGCATACATCCGGAGGTTTACTCGCCATATCCCAGGGCTTTTGTTGAGACGAAAGAAGTATTGATGGAGCGTTCTCGCGTGCTTCAGGAAAAAGGTGTTAAGCAGTTTTTCCAGGAACACATGCAGCGCATGCGAGAGATTGAGAAGCATCCTTTTGCTGATAATTGTTAGTGTGAACTTTATTATTGTTTTGCTATTCTTGCGCATCAGTTCATGAAGCAGCGGCTTTTTTATTTTGTTTTATTTACTTCTCTCTTAGGTTTTGGTGGCTGCAATTCTTCCGGCGAATCTTCGGGCGGAATAAATACTGGCGATTTTGTCGTAACCTCGCCGTATGCAGAGGTTGCCGCGAAGATGGACAAGTTTGTCGAGGTATCAGTTACAGTTAATGGGGTTCCAGGCAATTTTATTCTCGATACGGGAGCAGATAGTTTTTTGGTGTCGCCTGAATTTGCAGTTGAGGCAGGGTTAGATGACAGTGGAACGGTTAATATCGTTACAATAGCGGGCATTAGTGAGACAGAAGTAAGACGTATTGAGCATTTTCAATTTGGCAGCATTGAGGGTTACGACATTGACGCTGCGGTTGTCGATTTAGCTGGCTTTGACGGTGCGATTGGCAAGCCTCTTTTGGAGCACGCTTTAGTTAGCATAGATTTTGTAAATGAGGTGATTTCGCTTGGAGATCCCAGCATTTCCCGACTGTCTACGATGGGAAGTAATTTTCAGCTATTAAGCGCTAATAATTTAGAACTTCCAGAAATTGCAATTAATTCGCAAATTTTACGCGACGTCAGATTGGATACTGGCAATGCGGGTGGTGTGATTTTGTCGGATCCAGAGGTTGGGCAAGAATTGCTGGCGGATGCAGAATTGTCGGTTGCGACTACTGTCACTGCTACAAATGGTTCGCTTGATGGAACTGCTATGATTGCGGATACGCTTAGCATTGGCTCTGCGAAATTAGAAGATCAATTTGTCGTAGTGGTCGATTTGCCAGACCAAAACTCTGATGTCGCTGCTAAGTCCAATACTAGTCTGTTGGGAAATCTAGTTCTAAAACAATTTGTAGTAGGTATTGATATGTCGCGAGGAGAGTTATTGTTGGTTCATGTGCGATCGCTTTCGTATGGACTGTCGAATGGCGGTTTGCGTGGCGTTAGCCTGTTTCAAGAGGTCGTAGGGTGATTTTGAAAAGAGCTGATGTAAAAACTTTAGTCCTCCTACTAGTTCTCTTTTTGTCGCTGCCCCGAGACCTACTCGCGGAGGAGGACAATCGAAGCGATGATTTATCGGACAAACAGCGATATTTATTGGAGTCTCTTCCTCTGCCTTCCTCTTCGGAAAGGTTTTTCATTACTAACGAAAACGTTAAGGCGTTTAGTGATTTTTTGCTAGAGCCATTAGATAAGTGGTTAGCTAGTGGTAAGTTCGTATTGAGAGCTGGACGCCAGCTAAACTATGAGTGGAAACTTTCCGAAAGTTGGCAAAAGCAAACTGAACTAGGGCTAGGACATTTTTCCGTAGATAGGGATGGCAGTTTACTTTGCAACCTCAAGGAGACAGCTGAAAGCGGGTTCCCTTTTGGTTCCGCGGTCGATATTAATCGCGAGCAGGATCCAGTAATAAAAGCTTATCAGATTCTTTGGAACAGTTCCTACGCGGAGACGGCATCTCAGGATATGCTGTATGGCTTTGACTTAATGTTGCTAAGTAGCCGAGAAATGCTTCGCAAGGCGGAGGGGATGTTTTATCGGCGTTCTTTTGGGAGAGTGTACGTTGAGTCCGAGCCGGAGCATTTTGAAATGCCGCAAGCGAGCGACGCTAAGGAGGTTAAGCCTGTGACTAGGAAGCAAGTTAAGCAGGCCTCATCTCTCGAGCGGGGGCCACAGTTTTCTGGCACGGACGACATTTTTAGACAGGAGGCGTTTAAATTCCTATCGCCCGCAGCCGTGTCTGGTTTTCAGCACGTTTCGTGGAGATACAGAGGATTTCGAGGTGATAGTGTGTGGATATATTCGCCTGTAATAGATCGCGCTCGAAGAGTGTTTGGCTCTAATAGGAGCGATGCTCTAATTGGCATGCCCATTACTTTTGACGATTTTTTTACCTGGTCGGGCAAAATCCAAAACGTGGATGCTAAGGTATTAGATGAGCGAATTCTCTTAGTTCCTTTTCCTCATGCCAATTTGGCAGTTATTGAAAATATTAAGTCGTTAGCTGAACCCTTAAGTCAAGAGTCTGCTTTAGATGAAAGCAAGAAACCAACATTGGAAGATCTCTATGCGGTGCATGGGCTGTATCAAAGGGTAGACGGCTTATATGCCAATATGCTTTGGAATAATCAAACGCTTCGCTTTCTCCATAGCTCCGCTTGGATCCCTACGGAAGCGATATTTGTTCCGCGCAAAGTGTGGTTACTTGAGGTTAATCCCCGTGATCCATTTTATGCAAGCGGAAGAACTGTTCTAGCGATCGACCAAGAATCGATGCTTCCCATATATAAATTAGTCTATAGCATCGGTGGTGCTCTAAAACGGGTAATCATGGGCTCTTGGGGGCTTGCGGCAAGTTCTAGCGAAGCGAATTTGCGCTGGCCCTTTGTTTCCTTTGTTTTGGCGGTAGAAACCGAGAGTGAACAAGTGTCGGCCCTAACCACTACTTATGTCCATTCCTTTCTTGGCAAGGAATCGGTGAAAGCTAAAAGCGTTAGAGAGCTCTTGCGGGTGAGCGTTAAAGCAGAGCAAAGAGGGGAGGAGTAAAGGTCTTAGATTATGGCGCTGCTAAGCTTATGAAGGGGTTAAATAGAGCAGAATTTATTTGATTAGTGCTGCTATTCGGCAAGTAGTTCTTCCAAGCCTTCTAGGTAATTCAGAAGAATAGTTCCATCTTCTAGCCTCTGCGGTCTAGAGCCTTGAAACCAGATGCGTTTTTCTAGTTTGCCCTTTCCCAGATATTTCGAAAGTGCGGAAATTCCCTTGGACCAATCCGCGCGATAGGAGCTCCCCGACTTTATCTCGATCCCGAATACTTTTCTTCCCGTATCAATAACCAGATCTACCTCGTAATGGCCATAATCCAGGAATGAGGAAATTAGCCACCCTTTTTTGAGGGTCTCATTTATGTAGATTGACTGCAACATACACCACTGTTCGAACGCGGGCCCCTTATCCTGGGGAGCAAGACTTCGCGTGTGAATGCCTAGGAGTGAATTTCTAACACCGATGTCAAAAAGTAGAATTTTATCGCGCTGTGAAACTCTTCTCGATACATGCTTTTTTGGGGTAAATGCCGGAATCCGGTAGAGCAGTAATGTTTCCTCTAGAATGGCAATGTAGGATCGGATCGTTTCTTTATTGATTTCTGCATCGGAGCTCAATTTTGCATAGTTTAACCATTGACCACTTGAAAGCGCGATAACATCTAAGAGACGAGCAAAGTTACCTAAATTTTTTGTCAAAGCCTCGGCTTGGATTTCCTCGCGAAGATATACCTCTACATACGTGCCTAAAAGGTCGCTTCCTTCGTCTTTATTTAAAAAAATTCCAGGAAGCATCCCGACTACTAATGCGCGCTTAAGATCGAATTCCTCCTTAAGTTCCTTCCAAAGAAGCGGGGTTAACGTTGCCTTCATTATGCGTCCTGGCAATAAGTTAGCCTCTCCTCGCTTAAGCTTTCGCGCACTCGAGCCGGTAATCAAGAAGCGGTGTTTTACGGGATGCTCATCGATAAGGTACTGCACAGTGTTAAGAAGTTCGGGAACTCGCTGAATCTCGTCCAACACCACTAAGGAGGGCTTCTTTAGAAAGGCAATCTCGCGAAGTAGCTGGCCCGGATCTTTTTTCATCTCGATCATGGTGGACTGGTTAGAGAGGGAAATGGTAAGCGCCGGCGAAAGGCTTCGTGCCAGAGTCGACTTGCCAACCTGACGGGGGCCTAGCAAAAGCACGCTAGACTTTTTAGCAGTAATTTGGGGCGTTAAAAATCTGTCAAGCATGCTTGCCATTTTAACGAAATTTGGCAAGCCTGCAAGCTTTTTTG